>DAOWOC010000009.1 GCA_030642225.1 Deltaproteobacteria bacterium | reverse complement strand
GTAGAATAGTTATATTAAGATTTTCGAATTTAATTATTTCATTCGGCTTTGGTATTTTGCCTACAATATGTGTGATAAATCCGCCTATAGAATCAAAACCAATATCCTCAGGCCATTTAACATCAATATATTCTTTTAATTCTTCTATATTTAAACGGGCATCAACAATTATAGTGGAGTTATTAATGCGGACAATCATCTTTTCTTCCTGATCATATTCATCCTGAATCTCCCCGACTATCTCTTCCAAGATATCCTCAATTGTAATGATACCTGACATGCCGCCGTATTCATCAATTATCACAACCATATGTGACTTACGGTTCCTAAGTTCAGTAAAAAGTTCGGATATTTTTTTTGATTCAGGTATAAATATTACCGGTCTGATAATTTTTTCAATACTGATATTATTTTGGCCCCAGTAGGATAAAAGATCTTTTGCATACAGAATGCCGATGATATCGTCCATGGTTCCTTTATAGATTGGAATCCTTGTGTAGCCTTTTTCTATAATAATATTGATTAATTCCAACATGGGGATATCATGAGAAGCAAAGGTAGTATCTGTCCTCGGCACCATTATTTCCCGCGCCACAGTATCTTTAAAAGAAAATATCCCATGAATCATATCTCCTTCTTCGGGACTTATGATACCCTTTAATTCGCCTGAATCTACAAGTTCTTGTATTTGTTCTCCGATTTCTATTGAAGTTGTAGGTGATGCGGATTTTTTGAAAAAATTTAAAAAATTATGCCAGAAACCTTTTCCAGAGTCTTGATCCAAGGTGTTTTTTTACTCCTTTTGGATATTTTATTTTTTTTAAAATTTTTGATTATTTTATTATTTAAAATTATTGTATGTCAAGGTGTAAAATTATTAAAAAACAAAGTACAATAATGGCATGAAATTTCTTTTAATATTTGCTTGAACATCCGGTTGGCTCGTATTATATCATTACTGCGTTGTTGTAGTCAGTCGTTCGACAATAAGGAAACATGAATATGAAAAAACGACCAAGATCAATTACCGTGATTGCCTGGATTCTAATTATAATGGCCAGCATTTTTTTGCTCAAATTAAGCATAATGAGTCTTAATAATTCCATCCCTGTATCTTTACAGTATATAATGATGTATGCAGGTATATCTATTCAATTGATTTCCGGGTTTGCAATGCTGAAAGGGAAAAATTGGGCAAGGTCTCTTTATGTTATATGGAGTGTTATTGGCCTGATAATTGGGATAACCACAACAGCAATGAAGGCAGGTATGATTCCAGGAATTCTTGGTTTTCTTATAATTACATTTTTTCTCTTTCGTCCCAAAGCGAATGAATACTTTAAAACAACCGGAATATTTTACATGTTTTTTAAAAAATGAAACAGGAACCAATGATAACAAAAAATTATACCTGCAAGGATTATAGAGAAGAGATGACGTTGATCGGGCTGCAAAAACGTTTGTGTGATAAAAATTTATCCGATGCTGAACGGATTATGATTACCAAAGAGATGAAAGATATAGAAAAAAGAATGAATATGGATTAAAATTTATATCAATCATCGGCTCTCATCTTCCCTGGATGCAATATCCAAACATATTTTAAACGAACTGACTGTATGGGCAGGTTTATGCCAAGTCCTTAATTAACATCAATCAATTGTTTTACATATTTTTCAATATCCTCTCCATTATTTATTGCGTTTATTATTGCGCTGCCTACAACAACACCATCGCAATGAGGGGAGAGTATCTCCACGGCTTTTTTTTCACGAACCCCGAATCCAACTACAACCGGAAGTTTTATCGCTGCCCTGACCTCATCAAGTGCTTTTAACAGTTCTTCTCCAGGCATGACAGCCCCACCTGTGACACCCGCGTATGAGACATAATAAACCATGCCTGCTGAGAATGATTCAATTAGAGCCCATCTTTTATGCCCGCTGAATGAGGTTATGAGAAAAACAGGGTCAATGCCTGCATTTTTCAGTTTATTACTCCATTCTTCTCCTTCTTCAGGAGAAAGGTCAGCTACTATCATGCCGTTGATACCGGCGTTAACGGCTTTTTTTATAAAATTTTCAACCCCTATGCTCAAAATTGGGTTGTAGTATCCCATAAGGATTATTGGAATTTTTAATACCTGTCTCAATTTTATTATACCATCAAGAATCTTGTCCATGTTTATCCCATTTGCCAGGGCACGTTCGGATGCAGCTTGTATAACAGGGCCGTCAGCCACAGGATCGGAAAAAGGCATGCCTATTTCAAGAATATGTGCGCCAGCGCGTTCAAGTGCAATAGCTGATTTTATGGTGACCTCCATTGATGGATCGCCTGCCATTATAAAAGGGATAAAAGCTGTTTTTCCCTGTTTTTTTAATATATTGAATACTTCAGTAATCTTCATGTGTTATTCCTCTATATTTAAAGGTTCTGTGTCCTTGTCGCCTCTGCCTGACAGGTTAAGGATCAGAACCGTTCCCGGTTTTAAATCATGTCCTGTTTTACGAAGATATGCAAGGGCATGTGAGCTTTCAAGTGCAGGGATAATACCCTCACGTCTGGAAAGCCAGTGAAAGGCAGAAACAGCTTCATCATCAGTAACAGAATGATACTCGGCCCTTGATGAGCTTTTATAATAACTGTGTTCAGGGCCCACACCCGGATAATCAAGACCGGCTGCAATGGAATGAGCCTCTATTATTTGTCCCCATGCATCCTGTAAAAGATAGGAATGTGATCCGTGAAGCACACCAGGCCTTCCATGCCCAAGGGTAGCTGCGTGTTTTTTTGTTTCAATGCCAAATCCTGCGGCCTCAACACCGATAAATTTAACACTCTTATCATTAAAAAACGGATTAAATATGCCTATTGCATTTGAACCGCCTCCAACACAGGCGATGATCATATCAGGGAGCCTTCCTTCCTGTTCCAGTATCTGCATTCTTGCCTCTTGACCGATAACCGACTGAAAATCACGCACAAGCATTGGGTATGGGTGTGGTCCTACCACAGAACCAATAATATAGTGAGTGTCGGCAACATTTGAGGCCCAAAAACGCAGTGCTGCATTACAGGCATCCTTAAGGGTCTTTGAACCGCTGTATACAGGCTCTACTTTTGCCCCAAGAAGTTTCATCCTCCTTACATTCAATGCCTGGCGTTCCATATCCTTTTCACCCATAAAGACCGTACATTCAAGGCCAAGACATGCCGCAGCAGTAGCTGTGGCAACACCATGCTGACCCGCGCCTGTCTCTGCAATAACCTTTTTTTTGTTGGCCTTTAATGTCAAGAGTCCCTGGCCAAGGGTGTTATTCAATTTATGGGCGCCTGTATGGTTTAAATCCTCTCTCTTTAAATAAATTTTTATAGGGCCGATATCCTGCTCAATATTTTTTGCCCTGTAAAGAGGGGTGGGTCTTCCGGCATAGTGAGTGAGTAAATTTTTTATATCAGATTGAAAAACATGGTCATTTTTCAAATTATTATAAATATCCTCAAGGTTTTTTAAGGCTGGGATTAAAAGTTCAGGTACAAACATCCCTCCAAAATTCCCAAAATATCCTTTATTATTAGGTAATTGCATAATTATCCCTCTCTTTTATAATTCTTACTGCTTGTTCAACTTTCTTTATATCCTTTATCCCCGGGGCCTTTTCAACACCTGAATTTACATCCACGGCCCATGGAGATAAAATGTTTAAGGCTTCTTTAATATTATCTGGGCCAATCCCGCCTGCAAGAAAATATGGTGTTTTGACAGATTCGCTAAATTGAGCGGCAAACTTCCATGGAAATGTCCTTCCAAGCCCTCCGCATTGATCCTTTACCTTTGTGTCTAAAAGAAAAAATGAAACAGGCCATCTGTCCCATATCTTTAAATCATTATCTTTTAATATTGAAGATGAATCATCAATTGGTATTACCTTGATTATTTGGTATAAATCTTTTGTCAATATTTTAAGATTTTTAATATATTCAATATCCTCATTTCCATGGAGCTGGATAAAATTAATCCCTGATATTTCGGCTGTTTTTGCGACCTGTGAAACAGTCTGATTTTGAAATACCCCCACTTTAAAGATATTGTTATCAATCTGTCTGATGATTAACCCGGCATGGTCCGGGGTAATATGTCTTTTGCTTTTGCAAAAGATAAAACCAAGGCCATCTACACCGCACTTAGCGCAGGAAAGAGCGTCTTTTATATTGGTTATCCCGCATACCTTGATTCTGATCTTCATTATGTCATGCCTCTGAGTTCAACAATGGCCATGGAAGGGTCTGATGCCTTCATTAATGACGTCCCCACAAGATAGTAATTAAACCCGTGTTTATTAAGTTTTTTAATATCATTATGAGTGCTGATACCGCTTGCAGATATGATTATCCTGTCTTCAGGCAAAAAAGGAGCCAGGTCAATAGATCTTTGAATATCGCATTTAAGGGTTTTAAAATCCCTGTTGTTTATTCCGATCATCCTTGCCCCTGCAATAACAGCCTTTTTCAGCTCATCCTGATTAGTAACCTCAACCAGCGCTGCCATGCCCAATTCTCTTGTTAAATCAAGAAGTCTTATCAGCTCTGAATCATTAAGCAGGCTTTTGATTAAAAGAAGAGCATCAGCGCCTATTGCACGTGACTGATAGACCTGCCAGTCAGTCAGGATAAAATCCTTTCTCAATACAGGAAGCGGGACATCAGACTTAATCTGTGAAAGTAAAAGAGGGCTTCCACCAAAGTAACTTGCTTCAGTAAGCACTGATAATGCTGCTGCCCCTCCCTTTACATATGCATTTGCCTGTTTGGACGGTGGCATCTTTGAACACAGATTTTTATCTGATGGAGATTTGGGTTTTATCTCAGCAATTATGACTGGCTGCCCTGCATTTTTTATTGTGTTGATAAAATTCCGTGGCAGTGGGCTTGCATATGCTTCCTGTTTTATGGCGTCAAGCGTTTTTTTTGCCATGTCAAGCTCAAGTCTGGCACGAACGGTTTTTTCAATTTTTTTAAGCATTTTTTTTCCCAAGGATATTTGAAAATCTGATTAATTCTATCAATTTTTCAAGTGCGGCCCCGGAGTCAATGGTTTCTTGTGCCATTAAAACACCTTTTTTAAGTGTATCAGCCTTTTTACAGGCATAAAGAAGAACTGCGGCATTGATTAACACCATATCTTTTCTCGGGCCTTTTCTTTCGCCCATAAGTATACTCTTTACTATTTCAGCGTTTGTCTTGGCATCTCCTCCGGCAAGCATATCAATAGATGATGTCTCAACACCTAAATCCTCAGGTGTAATGACCATATTTTTAATTTTATTATCAATAAGCCAGGAGGCCTTTGTGGGGCCGCTAAGGCTAACCTCATCCAGTCCCCCATGACCATGAACAACCATTGCATATTTACAGCCAAGCTCCTTAAGAGCATTTGCCATGATCTCAGTAAGAGATGGGTCATAAACCCCTAATGATTGTATATTTACAGGTGCAGGATTACATATGGGCCCAAGTACATTAAAAATAGAACGTATTCCAAGGGTGCGTCTTACAGGCGCTGCAAAGCGCATGGCTTGATGAAAATTAGGCGCAAAAAAGAAGGCTATTCCAATCTCTTTTAAACACCTTGTCACCTTAGACGGGTCTAAATTAATATTGACCCCAAGTGCCTCAAGGCAGTCGGCACTGCCGCACTCACTTGATACAGACCTGTTGCCGTGCTTTGCCATCTTTATACCAAGGGCTGATATGATAAAGGAAACAGCGGTTGAAACATTAAATGTGTGCGACATATCACCGCCAGTGCCGCAGGTATCTGCAAGAAGACCATCCTCATCAATCCCATATTCCACAGGCAATGCAAACTGACGCATAATACGTGCTGCCGCCGCTATCTCATGACTTTTTTCACCTTTCATTTTGAGCCCGACCATAAAGGCGCTGATTTCAGATTCATTTGCCTCGTTGCTCATGATTTTGTGCATAGCGCCTTCCATCATTTCAGGGCTTAAGTCATTTCCTTCCACTATTATTTTAATGCTTTTTTGCAACATTTTTTATCCTCTCAAATTTATAAAATTTCTCATAATCTTCGTGCCCACACCAGTAAGCACTGATTCAGGATGAAACTGGATTCCCTCAATAACAAAATTTTTGTGCCTGACACCCATGATAATATCATCATCTGTTTTAGCAGTAACAATCAGTTCATCGGGCAATGGGGATTCAGCTATAAGCGAATGGTAACGGCCTCCCATAAATGGATTATCAAGCCCGGCAAAAACCCCCTTGGAATCATGTCTTATAAGGGATGCCTTGCCATGTACAGGTCTGTTTCCTCTGACAACCCTGCCGCCGAAATGTTCAATAATACATTGATGTCCGAGACATACCCCTAAGATAGGCATCTTGCCGATCATCATATTTAAAATTTCCAATGACTGTCCTGCATTTTTGGGATTGCTCGGGCCGGGTGATATTACGAGATAATCAGGAGGCATGATGCTAAGCCTTTTAAGATCAACCTTGTCGTTTCGTATTACCTCAACCTTTTGCCCAAGGCACATAAATGCCTGTGCAAGATTATATGTAAAAGAGTCGTAATTATCTATTATAAGCAGCATTTTATTATACCTTATCATACAAATGTTGTGGCCAGTTTCAAGGCTTTTTTCATTGCCCCTGCTTTTTCAAGGGTTTCAATATATTCCCTGTCAGGTGTTGAATCAGCTACAATCCCTGCGCCCACCTGAAATTGATATATCTTGTTTTTTTCCCATATGGAACGGATTGTAATTCCTGTATCAAACCGGCCATTAAAGGAAGAATACCCGATCGCCCCTGCATACGGCCCCCTGGCAAAGGGTTCTAAATCATCTATAATCTGCATTGCCCTGACCTTTGGGGCGCCACTTACTGTTCCTGCCGGAAAGGTTGCCTTTAGGAGATCGACAAAATTGAGTCCTTTATTAAGCGTGCCTTCAACCTGTGATACCATGTGCATTACATGGGAATATCGTTCAATTTTCATGTATGAAGTTACTTCTATGCTACCCGGCTTACATACCCGGCCAAGGTCATTTCTTGCAAGGTCAACGAGCATAACATGTTCAGCCCTTTCCTTTTCATCAGAAAAAAGGTCGTCAGCAAGTTTTTCATCTTCAGCCTTATTGGCCCCTCTTGCCCTTGTACCTGCAATAGGTCTTAAAATCGCTTTATTCCACTCCATCTTTACCATTACCTCGGGAGACGAACCCATGAGATGAAAATCAGGAAAACGTAAAAAAAACATATATGGTGAAGGATTTATCGACCTGAGAGCCCTGTAAACCTGAAATGCCTCAACATCAATCTTTGCTTCAAACCTCTGTGAAAGCACTACTTGTATGGCTTCACCATCCCAGATCATCTCCTTTATTTTTGCCACATTATCTTTAAATATCTTTTTCTGACTAAGTGGGATTATATCCGGATCATTTTTAGAAGCATTATTTGACCTGGGAAGCCTGGGTGTTTTAAGGACTTTTTGCATCCCTTTCAGAATATTTTCTGCGCTTATCTCATCACCATTAAAGTCAAATCCTATCAGCCGTAATGACTGATAAAGATGGTCAAAAATAGCAATTCCAGAGGGAAGCATTGCCATGGATACAGGCAGATTAAACGGGTCATTTAAAGGTTTTTTTCTGATTGGTTCCCAGCGCATTATCTGATCATAACCTATGAATCCTACAATGCCTCCTACAAAACCATCATCATCTAATAATTCATCAGGCGGGGAAAGGATATTCATAATATGTCCCATTGCAGAAACCATGTCAGGGCCAAGGTCTTTAAAAGATGAAGCAAGGTTCCCTTGAGATGTTAAACCATTTTGATCTTCAATTAAAATCAGTGCGGGATTCAGACCAACTATCGAATATCTGCCCCAGTGTTCTCCTTTTTCAACGCTTTCAAGCAGGAAGCCCGGGGCATCCTTAACAAGAGTGGAAAAAAGGCTTATCGGAGTCCATGTGTCTGCGGAAATCAGGGTCTCTTTAATGCAAACATTAAACTGTTTTTTATCCATGATTTAAATACCTGTATATCAAAAATTTTATCGTATAATCTGTTTTTAAATTGTAAAATGTTAAATTGTAAAAAAAAACGGGCACCTTAAAAAGGTGACCGCTGCCCTCAAATTATTTTATTTTTTTGTATTGTATTGAGTCAGGACACAGGCGCACCTTGATTAAAATTATACCAGTAACGCCAATTGTTATTCAATATATTTAAATTTGTTATCCTGACAAACATGATTAAATAAAAGACTCCAAATTAATTATAAACTTTTTAATATATTGTATATATAAATCTATTTATACATTTATGTCAATAGAATTTTCAATATTGTCTATTTTGATATGATCATGTTATTATATTAAATATTATGCTGAAGCAGCAGAAAAAAAGATTAACAGCTCATTGAGACGGAAAAACAACAGGGATTTTTTTTGAAGATGTTTTTGGAAAAGAATTATAAAATATGGTTATTTAGGCAATACTTTGTTTCTAACAAGTAAAAAATTAACGGATATTCCATGGCTGATCCATGGAATAACAACCAGGCTGAATGGTTTCAGTCATGGCCATTATTCAGGGTTAAATCTTAGTTTTGATGTTGGGGATAATAAAGAGACTGTTAAAAAAAATCATGAAAAAATCAAACATGCCCTTGGTATCAGGAATTTTATTTCATTAAAACAGACACATGGTATAAATATCCTTGAGATTCGCGATGATTGTTTTAATGACCGGGAATATAATGATTATGATGCTATTATAACCGATCAGGCCGGTACAGGGCTTTTAATTAAAACAGCCGATTGCCAGTCTGTAATGATTGTTGACCCTGTATCAAAAGTAATCGCAAATATACATAATGGGTGGAAGGGGAGTGTGGCTGATATAACCGGCAAGACTGTATTAAGGATGAAACAATCCTGGGATGCCAACCCTCAGCACATGAAGGCATTTATTGGCCCTTCTATCGGACCATGTTGTGCAGAATATAATGACCATGATATCTTTCCACCATGGTTTAAAGAGTTTCAGGCATCCCCTGATTATTTTGATTTTCAGGCCATAACAGTCAGACAGCTTAAGCTTCAGGGCATATCCATAGAAAACATTGAAAAAGTCGGCCTTTGCACTAAATGTAATCCAGGGTTGTTTTATTCCTACAGGGGTGAAAATAAGATAACCGGAAGATTCGGGGCAATAATAGGTATAAAATTATCTTAAATTTATAAATAGTGTCCAAACAAAAATCTGGATTTTTCGTTAAGATTACAGTTGAGTTGTTATGTCAGATATAGAGGCAAAAATTCTTTATAATACGCAAGTTGCTGAAAAATGTTTCAGAATGAGCATACTTGCACCTGATATTATAAAAAATGCATCTCCAGGGCAATTTGTCATGATAAAACCATGGCCATGCCTTGACCCGCTTTTAATGCGTCCTTTTTCCATCCATCGTATAAAGGATAACTCCCTTGAGATACTTTATATGGTTGTTGGCAAGACCACTTTCATGCTTTCAGGAATGAGTGCGAGTCAAAAACTGCGCATAAGAGGGCCGCTTGGCAAAGGATTTAAGTTTAATCAAAACAAAAAGACTGTTTTTTTTGTGGCTGGCGGAATAGGTGTTGCCCCCCTTATTTTCCTGCTTGAGAAATACTACTTAAATAAAAATAATATTTTCAATGATTATCAATTATATTTTTTCCTTGGTGCTTCTACAAAAGACATGCTCTTTTGTAGAGATGATTTAAGTCACATTAATGCAATGTTTGCAACTGATAACGGTTCAAAAGGTTTTTACGGACAAGTAACCGCACTTATGGATAAAACCATGCAATCCGGAATTTCCCCTGATATAATTTATTCCTGCGGGCCTGCGCCAATGTTAAGATCGCTTGCAGAGACTGCCTTAAAATATAATATAGAGTGCCAGCTTTCCATGGAAGAGACCATGGCTTGTGGCATTGGTGCGTGCCTTGGGTGCGCTGTAAAGTTAACATCGGGTGAATATGTGGCTGCATGCCAAAAGGGGCCTGTTTTTATGGCCAAAGAGATTCAATGGGATTAGATATTAATAAAAAACCTGACATGTCGGTAAAAATGGGTGATCTGTTTTTAAAAAATCCTGTTCTTACTGCATCCGGAACCTTTGGATATGGCATGGAGTTTATGCCATATTTTGATATCTCCATGCTTGGCGGCATTGTCGCAAAGGGGATATCTCTTGAGCCATGGCCAGGGAATCCTCCACCAAGGATAGTTGAAACCCCATGCGGTATGATTAATTCCATTGGTTTGCAAAATGTTGGTGTAAAAAAATTTGTTATGGAAAAGCTCCCTGAGCTTGTTGAAAAAAAGATTACTGTAATAGTAAATATATTGGGTAGGACTATTGCTGAATACCTGTCAATAATAAAATATCTCAATTTATCTGCTCGGATTGCGGCAATAGAGCTTAATGTATCATGCCCCAATGTAGAGGCCGGGGGCATTGCCTTTGGGATAAATCCTGATCTGCTTTATGAGCTTGTTAAATCCTGCAAACAGGAAACAGATATTACCCTGATTGTAAAATTAACGCCTAATGTAACAGACATTGCAGCCATGGCAGAGGCGGCTCAAAAAGGCGGAGCTGATATTATCTCTTTAATTAATACCCTTCAGGCCATGGCCGTTGATTTAAAGACCCGAAGACCGAAGCTTCAAAATATAACCGGCGGCCTGTCCGGACCGGCCATAAAACCCATTGCTTTAAACATGGTTTATCAGGCATCAAAGGCAATTGACATACCGGTAATAGGCATAGGCGGGATCATGACCCCGGAGGATGCAGCTGAATTTATAATGGTTGGGGCAAGCGCTGTACAGGTTGGCACTGCAAATTTTATTGATCCATGCTCAGCCATGAATATCGTGACAGGTCTTGAAAGAATTGTCAGGGAGATGGGGCTTGGCAGTATTGGGCAATTAAGGGGCAGTCTTGTTGTGTAGGTATCATTAAACATACTATCAATAGTTGTATGAAACAAGCAATTAGTGAAAAACTGGGAACTGGAACCGGGGTCACATCTTTATCTTCAGGGAACCTTGAAAAATATTGATTTCACGATTCATGTCTTTAAATGGTAATAATTATCAAAAAAAACTTGATTTATATACGTT
>DAOWOC010000017.1 GCA_030642225.1 Deltaproteobacteria bacterium | reverse complement strand
CTCAACTGAATGAGAGAATGGCATATTTATCAAATACCCTTCAGGCAGCCTCTCTTCCGCCTTTAAATCCGATAAAACCTCCATATGCTTCCTTTTATCCATATATCAGGGCAAGGATATTTGCCAGCGACCCTGATACTGTAAAGGCTGAAACATATTTTATAAATCAGCTCAAAAAAGACCCGAACAACCCTGCGATAATCTATGGTAATGCCATGATGCTTTACAGGATGGGAAAAACCAAAGAGGCTATAAGCATTATGGGAAATCTGGCAAAATATCCGTCAGTGCACATAATCGTTATACAGGAACTCGGCAACTGGCAAAGGATTGCAGGTAAATTGGATTTATCCCTCAAGACACTGAAAAAGGCCGTTGCAATGGATAATACAAATATAATAAGCCATTACATGGCAGGCATGACACTTGAACAATTAGATAAAAATGAAGAGGCATTACAGGAATATCTATCCGCAGTATATCTCGCCCCGTATTTTTCAGATCCCTTTAAACGCCTTGGCATCTTGTATGCGCATAAGGACAAAATGGCCTTATCACATTATTACTCAGGCAGGTATTTTGTATTGATTAATAATCTAAAAAACGCAACTTATCATTTTACAAAGGCAGAGGAAACAGGGGACTTAAATGAAACGCATCAGGATTTTATCTGGGAATATATGGAAAAAATTAAAGGCAGGCGATATAAATCGGTCAGATAATTATAAAAAATAATCTTATTTTTTATAATTATGAAGATTATCAGGAAAGGAACATCTTCAATTCCTTGTTTGACCTGTACTGAAGTTTTTTAATAGCTCTTTTCTCAATCTGTCTGATTCTCTCTTTTGAGATATTTAATCTTCTTCCTATTTTTTCAAGAGTTTTAGGTGTTTCACCATCTAAACCAAAACGTGATTTGATAATATCTTTTTCTCTTCCTGTAAGCGTATCAAGCAATTCATTCATTGCACATTTAAGATTATAATTTGATAATCTGTCAAATGGCGATTCTTTATCTTCATATATAAATTGTTCAGCATAAGAGATATCATCCTCACCCATTTTTGTATCAAGACATACTGTATCTTTTGGAAGCATAATTACAGCGTTAATCTTATCAATACTTAAACCGGTTTCAACTGATATTTCATGAGCAGAAGGCTCATGGCCGTATTTTTTAAGAAGGTTATAATAAGCGCTGTAATATTTGCTGCGAATTTCAATAAAATGTACAGGCAGACGAACCGTCCTTGTCTTTTCATATATAGCCCTTATTATACTCTGCTTAATCCACCAGATAGCATAAGTGGAGAATTTATTGCCTGTAGTATAATCATATCGGCTTGTTGCTTTAATAAGGCCCACATTACCCTCTTGAATAAGATCAAGGAATGGAACACCTCTTGTTAAATATTTTTTTGCCACGCTTAAAACCAGTCTTAAATTTCCCTGAACCATTATGGATTGGGAATCCTGTATTTTATCAGCAATTTTTTTAATCTTTCTTTGCAAATATTCCAAATCAGGAGCAACATTAATAATAACGGGCAGTTCACCTAAAATTTTATTTACCATCTTTCCCCATAAACCCGGATATTTTGCCGTAC
Organism: Deltaproteobacteria bacterium; assembly: GCA_030642225.1. GTDB lineage: Bacteria > Desulfobacterota > DAOWOC01 > DAOWOC01 > DAOWOC01 > DAOWOC01. The sequence goes on along the minus strand of DAOWOC010000017.1, from coordinate 8,199 downwards.
GCCCAAGCAATTGTGTTATGGCCTCCTGCAGGTTATAAAAACCTCTGTCCCTGCAGGTATGCGATATACACAGGTTTATGATCGTTAAATACCCTTTTTTTATTCTCCTTGCAAGACGTTGTTCTTCTGTCTGACTCAAAAGAGAATATGAAGCCATATCATTTAAATAAGAAATTGCAATATCCTGTGTTTCATTATCCTCTACAGAATCATCTTTTATAACATCCCTGAATCCTTTATTTAAACCCAATGACATTTCTGGAAATTCTAACGGCGAAAGGACATCAATATTTTGAAAAGGCATAAAACTTCCTCCTGCACGTCTAATGTTTAAAAATTAAAAAAATATATTTATAAAATTTATGCTATGAGCAATATTTAAGATATGGGCTTATATAAAAATATTTTTATAAAAAGGATGAATACTGAGAAATAGAATATTAATTTTGGATATCTTTATAAAAAGTTGTAACCATAAAAAAATTTTGATCATTATGGATTTCGATTCCATGTTATAAATATTCAGGAAAGCAATAATTAAACCAAAATCTTTAAAAAAATTGAAAATTTTTTAAAATTAATTATAAAAATAAATCAGGATTGGTTTTTAATATAAAACTATTTCGCAAAGATATTTTTTAAAAAGAATAAATAAATTATTTAATGTTAAACAAAAAAACAAACAGATTTAATAAACAATAAAAATAAATTAAGATTATTTATTAAAAAATTAATCATAAACTGAAAGTTAGATAATCTTATTTTTTAACTTAAATAATGGGGGAAATATGAAAAAAGAGGTTTTTTTTACAAATATTAAACAAAAATATTCCATGAATCTCATTAAAAAGCTGGAACTTTTAGCTAATGCCGCGGGCTTTAAAAAATTAGATATGGATTCAAGGACAGCGGCAATAAAACTCCATTTTGGGGAAGAGGGTAATCTGGCATATATACGCCCACCCCTTGTTCAAAAGATTGTTGAGATGGTAAGAGATTCAGGCGGGAGGCCATTTCTTACTGATACCAATACCCTTTATGCCGGCAGCAGAAGTAATGGGATATCACATATACATACTGCAATAAGACATGGTTTTGCCCCGCCTGTTATTGATGCCCCTGTAATTATTGCCGACGGATTAATGGGGAAACATGAAACCACGATCCCCATAAATGGAAAGATATATGACAAGGTATTTATTGCTGGAGATATTGTGGATGCTGATTTTTTAATAGTCCTCTCCCATGTCAAGGGACATGAACTGGCGGGCTTTGGCGGTGCTATAAAAAATCTTGGCATGGGTTGCGCATCACGCCAGGGTAAAATGAGTCAACACTCTGATCTTTGTCCATCCATATCAAAAAAACGGTGTATAGGATGTGGCGAATGCGTTTCTCATTGCTTACAGCAGGCCATACAAGTGGATGTTAAAAAAAAGAAGGCTATTATTGACAAGGAAAAATGTTCAGGATGCGGCGAATGTATTGCTGTTTGTCCGAGGCAGGCAATAAGTGTTCAATGGAACCCGGACACTGAAAGATTTCAGCTTCGCATGGCTGAATACGCCCTTGGTGCTATAAAAAATAAAGAAAACAGATCTTTTTTTATTAATTTTGTCATAAACGTATCACCTGCGTGTGACTGCATGCCGTTCAATAACCCGCCGATTGTGCCCGATATTGGCATATTGGCTTCAATTGATCCGGTTGCCGTTGACAAGGCATCCCTTGACCTGATAAATAAACAGCCTTCTGCCATAGACTTATGTCCGGATCACGGCAGCCATGAAAATAATGACAAATTTCGTCAGTTATACACTTATATTGATCCTGGCCTGCAGCTGCGTGCCGCAGAAAAACTTGGCATGGGTTCAACTGATTATGAACTTATTGAGATCAATATTATTAAATAATAATTCTATTGTAATTTACAGATTTTTCAAAAATACAAAGGAGTAATTAGATGAAAGGGATTATCCTGGCAGGCGGTTCAGGGACAAGGCTTTATCCGGCAACAAGGGTTGTAAGTAAACAACTGATGCCTGTTTACGATAAACCAATGATATATTATCCGCTCTCAACGCTTATGCTGGCAGGGATAAGGGATATACTGATAATCTCCACACCCAATGATTTGCCTTTATTCAGGCAGCTTATAGGGGATGGTTCTGGCATGGGCATAAACATTCAATTTGCCGAACAGCCACGACCGGAAGGACTTGCACAGGCATTTATTATAGGAAAATCATTCATAGGTAAAAAAAGGGTTTGCATGATCCTTGGAGATAATATTTTTTACGGCCACGGGATGACAGATGCATTAAAAAACGCTATTAAAAGAAAAATAGGGGCAACAGTCTTTGGTTACCAGGTAAGCGACCCGCATCGTTACGGCGTTGTTGAACTGAACGGCAAAAGCAAGGCCATAAGCATAGAGGAAAAACCAGCTCAGCCAAAATCAAATTATGCGGTAACCGGCATCTATTTTTATGACAATGAGGTAATAAAAATATCTGAGGGTCTTAAACCTTCAGCGCGCGGGGAGCTTGAGATAACGGATGTAAACAGGATATACATGGAGACCGGACGATTGCATGTTGAAAAACTCGGGAGAGGCATAGCATGGCTTGATACAGGCACCCATGATTCTCTTATTGAAGCCTCAGGCTATATCCAGATTATTGAAAAAAGACAGGGGCTTAAAATAGCATGTATTGAAGAGATTGCCTTTAGAATGGGTTATATTGACCGGGATCAGCTTGCGCGTCTTGCTGCCCCACTATTGAAAAATCATTATGGAAAATATTTAATGCAGTTATTAAAGGAAAGAAATTAAAAAAAAATAAACCCATTATAAAGTTATCAAAACAAATGCACCATAACCTTTGAGCCTGCGTCAAGCCCTTCACTGTGAAGGGGTATTGCTATGTATCCATCAGCCTTGACCATGGTTGACATAACACCTGATTTTCCAAAAACAGGCTGTGCCAGCCTTTTATTTTCTTTTTCCTCTAATACAACCCTCACATAATCCTCTCTCCCATGCACAGAGGGGATATTAACCTTTAATTCAGCCTCAACGCATTTGCTGTTATCAAAAGGAAGTCTCCTTGAATCCCCCTGCAAAATATGCAGTTGTAAATCCACAAAAAGGCTGTATATTATCATTGCAGAGACAGGATGCCCTGGCAGTCCCCAGATATATTTTGCGCCGAATCTGCCAAGGATTGTCGGTTTGCCAGGCTTTACAGCAATACCATGTACAAGTATCTTTGAACAAGGCAGTGAATCTATAACATTTAATGTATAATCACGGGAACCAACGGAACTACCGCCTGAAATAAGCATAATATCAGCATCTTTAATAGCCCTCATGGAAATTTTTTTTAAAGCGTCGAGGTCATCGGGTATTATCCCGTGATAAACAGGGATACCACCGGAAGCTGTTACCTGTGCCAGCTGGCAGTAACCGTTTACATCTCTGACTTGTGCAGGCCCGGGGCTGACGGTTAAAGGGACTATCTCATCACCAGTGGAAAGTATGGCCACCCTGGGGCGGCGGAAAACTGACACTTTGGAAAAGCCCAGAGAAGCAAGCATGCCGATATCCTGAGAACGCAGAAAATGACCATTGGATAAAACATGATCACCTGACTTAACATCATCACCTTTCATTAGCATATTTTCAAATGGTTTAACCGGTTTTATAATCTCAATCGTCATATTATCCAATGGGATAGAGTGTTCAATCATGACTACAGCATCGGTGCCTTGAGGTAACATGCCTCCTGTTGGTATGGAAACAGCCTGATTTTCTAAAATAGTCATATGAGGCGCATTTCCCATTTGCACACTTCCAATAACTTCTATCATGATTGGCAGGGATTCATTCGCACCAAATGTATCTTTTGCCCTTACAGCAAATCCATCCATGGTCGAACGGTTAAACCCCGGGATATCTTCAGGACTCATGATATCCATGGCAAGCACCCTTCCTGATGCATCAGAAAGAGGTATTTTTTCCGTACCAAGGGGGACGCAGGAGTAAAGTATATCCCTGACCTCATCAGGTGTTATTACTTGAAGGAATTCTGTCATCTCATTTTCTTGTTAAAGGATTATCAAGTCATGGTTGACGTGATTAAGCTGCCATGATATTTGACAAAAATATTTTTGCATAGAAATAAAAGGCAATTGGTTTTATGTCAATAAAAGAATTAAAAAAATATCATGAAATCGGAGGGTTAATCCTTGCAGGCGGCGTAAGCAGACGTTTCGGGAAAAACAAGGCCATGTTCAAATATAAAGGCCAAACACTGATTGAACGCATTTTTAATGCAATCAGACCGTTATTCAGTGAAATTTTAATCAGCAGTAATCATCCGACCTTGTATGATTTTTTAGGGGTTCCTGTCTGCCGTGATATATATCCTGGCATGGGACCATTGGCAGGCATACACAGCGGGCTTGAACATACATCAAAAAAGGCCGTCTTTGTGGTGGCATGTGACATGCCATACATCAATCCTGCCCTGATTAATCACATGTGCAGACTGCTCAATGGATATGATGTTATTGTCCCCTTTATAAACGGTTTTTATGAGCCGCTTTTTGCTGTTTATTCAAAAAAATGTCTTTTGCCTGTTACAGAGATGTTATCTTTAAACCAAAGAAAAATAAATAAATTATACAGCATAATAAATCTATTTAAAGTTGATGCCAGTATAATTCAGGGCTTTGATCCTGACCTTAAATCATTTATAAATATAAATACTGTGGAAGATGTAAATCACTTTATATCTAATTGATAAATAACACTATAAACAGAGGGAGTTTTAAATGGGATTAAATGAAATAACCATTACAAAGGCAATAGTAGACCAATGGCAAAGAAAATTTATTGATAATCTTGAACTTGATGTAGCGATAGTAGGAGGAGGCCCGGCAGGCCTTCTCGCAGGATATTATATTGCAAAGGCAGGGAAAAAGGTCGCTCTCTTTGAAAGAAAACTGAGCGTTGGCGGCGGCATGTGGGGCGGCGGCATGATGTTTAATGAAATTGTAATACAAAAAAACGTTATTCCCATTCTTGAAGAACTTGGAATTCCGGCAGTTGAATATGAAGATAGTCATTATACCGTCGATTCCATAGCCTGTATTACGACATTGGCATCTAAGGCATGTTTGTCAGGATTAACGATCTGGAACTGCATGAGCGTCGAAGATGTCATGATGAGGGAATCATCTGTAAACGGCCTTGTAATCATATGGAGCGCCATTGAGATGTCCGGGCTGCACGTTGATCCCCTTACCATTGGGAGTAAATTTATTATAGATGCCACGGGGCATGATGTTGAGGTAATAAAGGTCATTGAACGTAAGGTGCCTGCCAAATTATTGACACCAACGGGTAAAATTTTGGGAGAAAAATCCATGTGGGCGGAAAAGGCTGAAGAATTAACCGTTGAAAACAGCAAAGAGGTTTTCCCCTGCGTTTACGTGGCAGGTATGGCCGCTAATGCAACCTTTGGAGGCCCGCGAATGGGTCCGATTTTCGGGGGCATGCTTTTATCAGGGAAAAAAGTAGCTGAAGATATATTAAAAAGATTGTAAAATATTTATACAAATTGAGACTGCATAAGGAAATATAATATGAAGTGTATTTTAACAATAGCAGGGTCTGATTCAGGGGGCGGAGCAGGCATACAGGCAGACTTAAAAACCATTACAGTACTCGGCGGTTTTGGGATGAGTATTATTACCGCCCTGACTGCTCAAAATACAACAGGGGTAACAGATGTTTTTCCGGTGCCTGTTTCATTTATAGGGGCTCAATTTAAAGCAGTTGCAAAGGATATTAAAATTGATGCAGCCAAAACAGGCATGCTTTATAATCAGGAAACAGCAAAAGAGGTAATAACCCTCCTTGAGCAATATAATGTTAAAAACCTTGTGATTGATCCTGTAATGGCTGCAACCAGTGGAGATACCCTTTTTTCAGGCAATATTTCTTCCCTCGCAGTAGAAAATTTTTTTAATCTTGCCTCACTTATTACCCCCAACACTCAAGAGGCATCACAATTATGCGGCATTGAAGTTACATCGATTAAGACCATGGAGCAGGCAGCAAAGGCTATGGCAAAGATGGGGGCAGCCTCTGTCCTTGTCAAGGGCGGGCACATGAAAGGAAAAGATGCTGTTGATATCTTTTATGACGGATCCGCAATACATCATTTTGTATCTAAAAGATATCCAGGCAATAGTATCCATGGAACAGGGTGCACATTAAGCTCTGCAATCGCCACATTTCTGGGGCAGGGTTTAAGCACGTTTGAGGCAATAAAAAAAGCCAAGGAATTTATTACAAAGGCAATTGAAACGGCTGTAATGGTCGGGAAAGGTCATAAACCCGCTAATCAACTCGCTGCCGCTCAAACGTTGCTTGATGGGGGGAATATACTCATGGAATTAAAAGCAGCGATATGTCGTTTTACAAATTCATCAGGTGCGGCTTCTTTTATCCCTGAGGTTCAAAGCAATATCGCATATGCGTCTTGCAATGCAAAAACCTGTGATGATATCGCAGGGATACCAGGCAGGCTGATAAGACTCGGAAAGACCGTCATAACCGTATCTGAACCAATGTTTGGAGCTTCAAAACATATTGCCCAAATTATTCTTGCGGCCATGAAGTATGAATCTTCATTAAGGTCATGCATGAATATTCGTTATGATAATGCTATATTAGAAAAAGCAAGGCATAAAGGATTTATAATAAAGTCATTTAATAGAAATGATGAACCTGAGATGATAAAACAAAAAGAAGGCGGCACAATGGAATGGGGAACCGACACAATCTTTCAAAAAGGGCCGCCATGGCCTGATATCATTTTTGATATTGGCGGAGCAGGAAAAGAACCTATGATCAGGGTAATAGACAAAGACCCTGAAATTGTTGTAAATAAGGTTTTAAGCCTGTTAGATTAATACATGGGGGCAATAAATTGATTAACCTGTTCCATGTGTTTAAATATTATATACCTGGTGTTTCGGCGCTTGCGGATTTAAGCTTCAGGATAAAAAAAGGGGAATTTTGTTTTATTACAGGCCCGAGCGGGGCCGGCAAAACAACTCTTTTTAAACTTTTATTTGGGGCGGAATCAGTTTCTGACGGCCAGATACTTGTTGACGGAAGAAATCTTTCAAGGATTAAAGGACGTCATCTTGCATTATTTCGCAGAAGAATCGGAATAGTTTTTCAGGATTTTAAACTCATAGACAATCAGACGATTTTCCAGAATATTGCAGCTGCCCTTGAAGTCAAAGGGGAGCCATATGATATTATTAAAAAAAAGGTCAGCCGGGCGCTTTTTATGGTAGGTCTTGAAAAAAAGGCTGATAAATATACCCGTACCCTTTCAGGTGGGGAGCAGCAGCGGGTAGCAGTCGTCAGGGCCATGATTAATGACCCTGCAATCATTCTTGCAGATGAACCTACAGGGAATCTTGATTCACAACATACACAAAAAATTTTTAATCTATTTAAAGAAATCAATCTGCGCGGGGCCACAGTGATGCTTGCGACTCACAATACCGCCCTTTTCAATATGGTAAAACATAAAAGAATTATTGAATTACGGGATGGAATAAAACAATGATCCCGATAAATTATATTATTAAAAGGGCTTTTTTGGGCATGGCCCAGAATCGTTATCTTAGTATATTAAATATCACTACCATAACCGTGGCTCTTTTTATCACGGGTTTTATCGCACTGCTTCTTGTAAATGCCGACAAATATACGGATACAATGTCATCCCATCTTTTTTTAACCGCTTTTCTCAGAGAGGATATTAATGAAAAACAAAAGGATATGTTTATTAGTAATCTGAATAAATGGAAAGAGATCCGGGAAACGAGGCATATAAGCAAGGAAGATGGGTTGAACAGGCTAAAAAAAGCATTGGAACAAAATGAAAAAATACTTGATGACATTAAAAAAGACAACCCGCTTCCCGAAGCAATTGAGATTAAATTACATAAAGAATTTAATAATTTAATCTCAATTGACCTTATAGCGGAAAGGCTCAGGCAGGAAAAAATAGTTGATGAGGTGCGTTATAGCCGTCAATGGGCAAAACAATTTTTTAAATTATTGAACGGTATAAGGATGGTATGTTTTTTCCTTGCCATATTTAT
>DAOWOC010000028.1 GCA_030642225.1 Deltaproteobacteria bacterium | reverse complement strand
TTTTCCCGAGGATAAGAGTGCCTATACCGAATATAGCTGTTAAATTGCCATGTACTTGCATAATAAATTCTACTTTAATGTTTTTGCTTTGTAAAAAGTCTAAATCTTATTTTGTTATATCTGACTGGTTTAAGATTCATCCTGCCTGATGATATTTATGATCTCTTCTTCTGTTTTTGCATTAAAGAGAAGTTCTCTTATGGTTTTTTTTTGTAATAGTTTGGATATACTTGCGAGGATACGAAGATGAAGCCCTGTGGATGTTTCAGGTATAATAAGGATAAAAAACAGATGCACCGGTTTGTCATCAATAGATTGAAAATCAACCCCCTTACTGCTTCTTGCGAATCCAATAATCATTTGATTTATATCCGAACTTTTCCCATGAGGAATGGCAATCCCATCGCCTATGCCCGTAGAGCCAAGGCGTTCCCGTTCTATCAGGATATCAAACAACAGCTTTGAATCAAGCTTGTTGTTTAAGGCAAAGACGTCACAGGTTTCATGTAAGGTTGCCTGTTTTGTCTTTCCCTTAAGCTCTAATATGATATTATTTTTATTGATTAAATCTGATAATTTCATTTAATAACCATATTTTTTATTTTTATATTGCAAACCTGATCCTTTGGATCAAGTCAGAAATATATAATTTTACCTTGTAATGAATAACAAATCACAAATAAATTTCAATAAACAAAATTCAAATTTCAAACAAAAAACTCAATACTCAAAATTTAAAACTGTTTTAACCAAAACCTGATCCTTTGGGTTGCTTTTTATTTAAGCGGTTCTATAAGGCCATAGTTTCCATCTTTTCGATGATAAATGACATTTATCTGTTCATTTTTTGAGTTTATAAAGGCTAAAAAATTATTGCCTGAAAGGTCAAGCTGCATAACAGCCTCATCCTGATCCATTGGTTTTACATGAATACGTTCTGTTTTTATTATTTGAGGCTCTAATTCCTCATCAGTAATATCATTGCTAATTATCTTTGATTTATTGAGCGGTTCACCTTTACGATTCCGACCTGTCAGGCGTTTGCGATAACGTTTCACCTGCTTTTCTATCTTGTCCATAACCATATCAATAGCTGAATACATGTCGCCTGAAATCTCATGGCCATTTATTTTGTAGCCATTGACGTTCAGGGTAACCTCTATTATGTGCCTGATTTTTTCAACCTTTAATACTATATGTGCCTCGATGGGTGTATCAAAATATTTTTTTACTTTTGATAATTTTTGGACAGCATACTTTTTAAGGGCTTCATTGGGCTCTATTTGTCTAAAAGTTACATCAACTTGCATAAATCCCTCCTGTTATTTATTATAAGAAAGCTTGAGATTAAATATCCCGCAGCTTTGGTTTTCGGCGTTTATTTGATGACTGAATCTTCATCATTTCACGATATTTTGCCACGGTCCGTCTCGCAATCTGTATCTCTTTTTTACCAAGTATTTCAACTATTGCCTTGTCGCTTAAAGGTTTTGATGTATTTTCAGATTCAATAATTAGTCTGATTTTATCTTTTACGCTTTCTGATGCAATAGTATCGCCCCCATTTAAATTTATTGAGCTGTTAAAAAAATACTTTAACTCAAAAAGACCAATAGGGGTCTGACAGTATTTATTGGTTGTAATCCTGCAAACAGTAGACTCATGCATCTCAACATCATCAGCAATATCCTTGAGAATAAGCGGTTTTAAGTATTGTATGCCTTTTTCAAAAAATGATTTCTGATGTCTTATAATACTCTCTGTTACCTTGTAAAGCGTTCTTTGACGTTGATGGATGCTTTTAATAAGCCATGATGCGGATCTTAATTTATCCTGGATATACTCTTTTTCCTTTTCATTAACATTAATTTTTAAACTCATTACATTCTTATAGAGATTGCTGAGTTTTAATTTTGGCAGTCCATCCTCATTTAATAAGATTACAAATTCATCATCCACCTTCACAATGTGGATATCAGGGCTTATATAAAAGGCCTTATCATTTCCAAAAGGTCTGCCTGGTCTGGGTTCCATGTTAATAATATTTTCAATAGCAGCCTTTATTATTGCCTTTGGCCTTTTAAATGCTTTGATAATGCCATTGTAGTCTCTTGATTCTAATTTGTTTAAATGATTTTCAATAATTTCTGTCATAATTTCCCGTTGTCCATCAGGGAAAAATTGAGACTGTATGAGTAAACATTCCTTAATGTCTCTTGCTGCAATACCTGGGGGATCAAACTGTTGGACAGCCTTTAGTACTTTTTCTGCATCCTTTATGTTTATATCTGAAGAAGTTGTAATATCCTCTAATGATGTCCTTAAATAGCCATCCTTATCCAGGTTTCCTATAATTAAATAAGCCATGGACTTTTCATCTTTAGAGAGATGAGTAAATTTTAATTGCCAGTTGAGATGTTCCTCAAGCGTTGGAGAGGTTGTTAGAAAATTTTCAAACTGCACAGGTTCACTGCTTTTATCAACCATAGAAGGCAGTGAAGGCTGTGAGTTATATTCTTCTATATAATTTGCCCAATCAAAATCCTCAATAATCGGCTCCTCGTCCTTGGCCATAACTTCGTTTAATGAGTCGTCAGTATCTTCACTTTGAGATGGTTTCTCCGTATCAATATTATCATCAAAGGTTTCTTCTTCTAAAAGCATCGGGTTTTCTAAAAGTTCCTGATTAATAGTTTCTACAAGCTCCTGGCGGGAGAGCTGAAGCATCTTGATCGCCTGCTGCAACTGAGGCGTCATAACAAGCTGCTGTCTGAGTTTCAATGAATGTCTAAGCTCTAATGCCATACAATATTCCTGTTGAAAAATGCATTTTTTTGATTTTAATAAAAATTATCTGTTTACAGGCAAAAATTTTCTCCAAGATAAACTTTTTTTGCCAGTGAGTTATTTATAATACTTTGTGTATCTCCTTCAAGCAAGATGCCGCCCTGATGTAGTATGTACGCGCGATCACAGATTGATAGTGTTTCCCTAACATTGTGATCAGATATTAACACACCTATTTTTTTTTCTTTAAGTCTTTTTACCATACCCTGTAAATCTCCTACTGCAATTGGGTCTATGCCGGCAAATGGTTCATCAAGGAGTATAAATTCCGGCTTTGTTGCAAGAGCCCTTGCTATTTCAAGTCTCCTTCTTTCTCCACCGGATAAAGAACCTGCCTTGTTTTTGCTTAGATGTAAAATATTCATTTCTTTGAGATGCCAGGTTAATCTTTTTTTGCATTCAATAGTATCTATCCCTATGGTCTCCAATACAGCCTTAAGGTTATCTTCCACTGATAATTTTTTAAAGATTGACGGTTCTTGGGGCAGATAACTCATGCCAAGCCTTGCCCTTTTATACATTGGCATAGATGTTATCTCTGTATCGTCAATAAAGACCTTTCCTCCATCCGGTCTGGTTAATCCCACAATCATATGAAAACTGGTGGTTTTTCCTGCGCCATTTGGGCCAAGCAATCCTACAATCTCACCCTGTTCCAGTCTTATACTGACCCCTTTTACAACTTCACGCCTTTTATATTTTTTGCACAATCCCTCTGATAAAAGTTTTCTCATTTGGTCTTATCATCATCCGCCAGTGTTTTTGTAGAATATATTATAACTTCAACAGGTTTTTCATCATGGCCTTCTACTTCCACTCTTCCTTCTTTCATGTATACCACAATTTTCTGACCGGACATAAAATTTTTTCCCTGCCATACCTTGGGATTATCTAATAAAATAAGAACCTGTCTGTTGTTGTCAAGGGTTGCCTTACCGCAAATCCCCGCTTTATCTCCTTGAGTTATCCTGACATTACCCTTTGCAACTATGCGGTCAAGCTTGCTGCCTTGTATATTATGTCCAGAATTATTATCATAAAAAATTTCAAGTTCATTACACTTGATAGACATATCACCTTTTGTAACGATAACCGAATTTTTAAAAACAGCCCTGTTTTCCTTGTTAAAAGCAATAAGCTTTTCAGAGGTTATTTCAATTATATCATTTTCTGAAGTTGTAAAAAAATCTATTTTAGATTGTCCCTGTGCATTTAATAAATTCCAGAAACAGACAAAGACAATTATAAGGATAATTGCTGATTTTTTGTTTTGAAGCGACATTTCACATTCCCGCTTATAGTTATGGTTTCCAAATCAATATTGTAAATCATCTTTTCTCCTGTGATGCTGTAAAGAGGAGGGGATAAAAATATAATCTTCTGGTTTGCAAACATCTTTTTTTCTTTTTTAATGTATTCCATTTTTGCAGTTTTTAACTGATTTCCCCGCTCATCTTTCATTATAATATTGCCCCAGATTGTAAAGTCTTTTTTTGTATTATAAAACAAACCCTTATCCGCGATAAGTTTTAAGGTTGAATCATTTTTAAAAAAAATTTTTAAATTAATATCAGTCAGAAGCGTTTCTTCTTTATCTTTTGTATATTCAGCCTGCTCAGCATATAGTTCCCACTCCATATGCTCTTTATCGGCCTGAACAAAGTGAATTTTTTTAAGCGCTAAATCAACATTCATGGGGAGTACATTAAAAAAACACGCTTTTTTTTCAGTATGGGTTAAATGCTTGTACAGACTGATGCCCAAAATAATCATCATGAAAATAATTATGCCTGCAAGAATTCGTTTTGTTTTAAACACTGTCCCTGTTTTCCAGTTTTATTTCATGATCTGAAAGGATCATTTCATAATGTCCCTGCGCCTTTAAAATTATATCACAAATTTCGCGAATAGCACCATTGCCCCCTGATTTTTTTGTGATGTAATCAGCAGCAAATCCGGCATCATCATGAGCATCGTGAACAGCGACTCCAATCCCAACGGTTTGCAGAAGAGGTATATCTAAAATATCATCACCCATAAAACATACCTCAAACGGTTCTATACCCCATTTGTCAAGTATTTCCATAAAGATAGGGAGTTTGCGTGTATGGCCATGATATACAAGATCAATGCCCAGATTTTTTGCCCTGTAATCAACAATAGCACTCTTTCTGCCGCTTAAAATTCCTATCTTAATTCCGGCTTTTTGAAGTAAGCGGATGCCAAGACCGTCTTTTACATCAAATTTTTTACTTTCATTGCCCTGATCATCAAAATACAGGCCGCCATCTGTCATCACCCCATCTACATCAAGTAATAAGAGCTTTATTTTAATGGCCTTTTCGTATATTTTTTTAAGCTTGTTATCCTTCACGTGTAACCTCAAAAATAGCCTTACACCGGCTCAAAAGAGATGAAACAGTGTCTAAGGCGAGAGAATTTGGCGCATCGCACATGGCCTTGTCAGGTTCGGGATGCACCTCCATGAAAAGTCCGTCAACCCCCGCGCCAACAGCAGCGCGCGCAAGGACAGGCACAAATTTACGGTCACCTCCGGAGCTTATGCCGCAGCCACCCGGGAGCTGCACGCTGTGAGTGGCATCAAAAATTACAGGATATCCAAATTCAGATATAATAGACATGCCTCTGAAATCTACTACAAGGTTATTATAGCCAAAGCTTGACCCGCGTTCTGTTAAACATATTTGAGTATTGCCGGTTGATTCGATCTTGGCAATGACATGAGCCATATCGGAAGGGGCAAGAAACTGGCCTTTTTTAACATTGACCGGTTTTCCGGTCATCCCGGCTGCTATAAGCAGATTTGTCTGTCTGTCTTGAAAGAAAGGCTGGTATCTGAATAATATCAAGAATTTCTTTGGCCTTGTCAATTTGAGATACTTCATGAATATCGGATATTACAGGGACATTGAATTCTTCTTTAACCCTCATTAATATCTTAAGGCCTTTGTCTATACCTGGGCCACGGAAACTTTTAACAGATGTTCTATTGGCCTTGTCAAATGATGCCTTGAAAATATAGGAAAGGCCAAGGTCAGAGGTGATTTTTTTCATGGTTTTAACAATTTCACTTATTACATCCCACTCTTCAATCACACAGGGTCCCGCTATAACAGCAAGGCGGTCGCTTCCAATCTTCTGATCCAGGACAGAGATGATTTTCATTTTTTCTTTCCTTGCATCTTTTTATTATATTCAAGACCAGCCTTTATAAAAGAGATAAAAAGCGGATGTGGGCTCAATGGACTTGATTTAAACTCAGGATGAAACTGACAACCCAGAAACCATGGATGATTTTTAAATTCCACTATTTCTACAAGTTTATCATCAGGAGAAGTACCGGTAAAGATTAAATCATATGATTCAAGAATTGATCGGTATTGGTTATTAAATTCATATCTGTGCCGGTGGCGTTCTGAGATTTCTGTAACATTGTATGCCCCGTAGGCCGTTGAATCTTTTTTAAGAATACATGGATACGCGCCCAGCCGCATTGTGCCGCCTTTATTACTTGTTCTATCCCTGTTTATTATTGTTTTGTTTTTGTGATCATACCACTCTGTCATCAGGTATATGACCGGATCATTTGTCTTGTCAGTAAATTCTTCGCTGGCTGCGCCGGAAATTTGAGCAACATTTCTGGAAAATTCAACAACAGCGAGCTGCATGCCAAGACATATGCCGAAAAAAGGGATTTTGTTTTCTCGGGCATACTGAATCGTAATCATCTTTCCTTCAATACCGCGGTTGCCAAAGCCGCCGGGCACAAGTAGGGCATCAAGCCCTTGCAAAAGACCTGTCCCGTTTTTTTCCAGCTCTTCCGAGTTGATATAATTAAGGTTGACACGTACATTATTGGCAATGCCCCCATGAACAAGGGCTTCATTGAGACTTTTATATGATTCTTTCAAATTTACATATTTACCTACGATACCGACGTTGACCTGTCCTTTTTGGGGATTGGTTATGCGGTTAACAAGGTTTTCCCATTGTCCGAGCTGCGGTGCACGAGTCCATATATTTAATAATTCCACCAGTTTATTATCAAGGCCTTCTTTGTGGAAACGTAAAGGCACTTCATAAATGGTGTCAACATCAATTGCTGTAATAACCGCATCCCTGTCAACATTACAGAAATTGGAGATTTTTGCTTTAAGTTCATCCGGGATGGGGTGTTCTGTCCTGCAAATAAGAATATCAGGCTGAATTCCTATGCTGCGCAATTCTTTTACACTATGTTGAGTCGGTTTTGTTTTTAGCTCCTGGGCCGCCTTTATATAAGGGATTAAGGTAAGATGTACATATGCCACATTTGTTCGTCCCAAATCCCCCCTGAATTGTCGTATGGCTTCAAGAAAAGGCAGGCTTTCAATATCTCCTATTGTCCCCCCTATTTCAACTATTGCTACATCAACATCTTGTGCTGCTGCCTTAATATTAGCCTTTATCTCATCTGTTACATGTGGAATAACCTGGACCGTTCCGCCAAGATACTCACCTCTGCGCTCTTTGGTTATTACCTGATAATATATCCGTCCTGACGTGAAATTATTGATCTGACCTAATGTAACATTGGTATAACGTTCATAATGTCCAAGGTCCAGGTCGGTTTCTGCGCCGTCCTCTGTTACAAATACCTCTCCATGCTGAAAAGGATTCATCGTCCCGGGGTCAACGTTGATATATGGATCAAGTTTCATTATGGTTATTTTTAATCCCCTGCTTTCAAGCAATGCGCCTATTGATGCCGAAGTCAGCCCTTTCCCCAGGGATGACAATACCCCGCCTGTTACAAAAATATATTTTGTAGATTTCACATCAGACTCTCTTGTAATAATTAATATTATGAAAAAATAATGAATATATGTTAGCCGCTATGTCAAGTGATTCCTTTAACTATCTAATATTATTTATTTATTTTTTTAAAATCATATTGGCATTATTATAGCAAAGAAATATAAATGTCAAGTAACGAGCCTTTTGAAAAGGGCTCTTAATGTAATTATTTAAATTATTGTTCTTTGGTTTCATGGAAAAATACAAAGATAAAATTTTAATCAGGGAGGTAAAATAGGATGAATACTTCACTTACAGATAAAAAAGATAATCTGTTAGCTCATGAGATAATAGTTGCTTTAATCTTTACAGTAATTTGGGCGTCCTGTTTTTGTTGTAAATTATTTTAAAAATGACTATTAAAAAAATTAATTTTTTGTATTCACGCAACCATATAAAAAACAGTATTTTTAAACGATTCTCTTTGCGTTTCAGCCTTTTCAAGATTCGCAGCAGTGGACAGTAATCAGCCGTTCTTTTTTTCTCCGGTACACCTCACATTCCTCACATTTGCGACCGGACGGTTTATTTGTTTTCAGCATTAGTTCCCAGCACGGGACAGGGAAATCAAGCATAGCAGGGCAGTTTTTTCTGATTTCTTCGGGGCAGTTGTTGATTTCCCAGCAGGGATCAATGGTTAAAAGTTTTTTTATGGCAGACAATTGCAAGCCGTCTTCTATCATCATCTTGCGGAGGCATCTAAGCCATTTTAAATCATTGTCAGAATAATATCTTTTTCCGCCTCTGCGGGATGGTTTTACCAGCCCTTCACGTTCATAGTTGCGAAGTGTCACGG
>DAOWOC010000141.1 GCA_030642225.1 Deltaproteobacteria bacterium | reverse complement strand
TCAGAAAGAAGCCTTTTAAAAAGTTTGACCGGATGGAAAAGCGACCAGTCAAACCTTGAAGTATCTCTATTTTTTATGAGTTTGCGATGAGGCACAGGCATAAGCGCCCTGAAACAAAGCATTGTATGTGTAACAGATATCCTTAAATTATCCACAAAAGGCCTGAAGTGTGATTGATTTGCAGCACTTGTTTCAGGATAGGTTACATTTATATCAATCCATTTTACAGGGATGCCTGCCCATATTGCCTTGGTAATAACCTCAATCTCAAAATTATATCTTTTTGCCCTAAGCTTTAATTTAAGTAAAAGGTCAACAGGATAAAGCCTGTATCCGCTCTGAGTATCCGGTATATAAATACCTGACTCCACCTTTATCCAGAAATTGGAAAAAATCCTTCCGAATTTGCTCGAATCCGGGATGTTAGGTGCGCTGAAATCCCTGTTCCCTATAATTATAGTATCTGGATTTAATGCAAGACAATCAATAAATTTTTTAACATCATTCGGGTCATGCTGCCCATCGCCGTCAATTGTCAGGATATTTTTAAAACTATGCTCCTTAGCCCATCTGGCGCCTGTTATAATAGCCCGCCCTTTCCCCATATTAAAAGGATGCTTGACAACATTAACATTTAAACCGGATATGGATTCAATACTGCCATCCGTACTCCCGTCATCAACAACAAGAACATCTAAGCCCATATTGCAAAGAATTTCGCAAATTCCCCTCAATGTCTTCTGATTATTGTATACAGGGATAAGTATAAGAATCTTTGATTGAGAACCATTCATATGTGTCTTCTTCTGCGTCTTCTTTTTGGCATTTTTAACAGGGTATCCCATATTGGGCCCACATAACCCATATCATGCAACTTGGCAAGCAGTTCCTCCCTGATATGGCATGGGAAAATACGTGTCACATCATCCCCCCAGTCTGATTTAATCATCTCAGCAAGGATATCAGGGTCTATATCTTCTGAAAAATAAAAAACAGGCTCCATTAAATTATATTCTTTAGTAATAACACCTTCTCTCATGGCCATATTATAGATGTCTGTAAATGGAAATATCCTTATTCCAAGAAAACCAAAGACAACACTGCCTGTTAATCGTTTAATATTCTCAAGACCCTTGGAAAAAGTAGCCATTGTCTCTCCGGGGCCGCCAAAAATAATAAAATGAGCACATGGAACATCCTGTCTTATGGCTGCTTCATGAACTTCAAACACCTCTTCTATGGTAAAACCTTTGCTAAGTTTTTCAAGGGTTATATCAGTTGATGCATCTGTACCAAGTTCTATTGACTTAAGCCCGGCTCTTTTCATAAGCGCTATTTCTTTATCACCTATGTTTTTTGGCCTGATATAAGCACACCATGAGAGATTGACCTCTTTTCTTATCATGGCTTCGCAAAATTCAAGGTAATGGCCTGTTGGATCATTAAACACAGAGTCAGTAATAAAAAAATAACGGATACCTGTCTGTTGTGATACCCTGACCATATCCTCAATAACATGCTCAGGATCTTTAAACCGAAATTTTTTTCCTTCAAGATAGGGATATGAACAATAGGCACAATTAAACGGACAACCGCGTTTTGACTGCACATTCAGCATCCCGCCATGTTTAAGATAATAAGAGGCAATTTCAGGCTCATATAAAACAGGGTAATCAGGATAACTATTTATATGCTGATTATTTAAAATTATTTTTTTAGGCGGCGCAATTTTAGACTCTATTTGGTTAACAAGTGAGAGCATAATCTCTTCGCCTTCACCAACCACGCCATAATCAGGGTCTAAAAAATTCATGACTTCTTTGGCAAGAATAGAAAAACCAGGCCCCCCAATAATAATGCTGGAATCTGTTATCTTACGCAATTCTTTAATAATATCTTTATTATGTTCAAGATATTTAATCCGGTTTAGTGAATCTACTGTGTCAATATTCCTTATTGAAATACCGATTACATCAGGCCTTATGGATTGAATCAATTGTTTAAGGGGCTCTAATTCACGGTTATTTGCAAGAAAATCCCATTGATGAACCTCATGCCCCGCATTTTTTAATGCGCCTGCGAGGCAGGATATGCCAAGGGGATATACAGGATATGGCCTTTCAACGATATTTGTTGAGATTAAAAGGATATTACATGGCATTGATGTTTCTCTTCTCACCTATTTTTTTTCGATACGCGGCACGTCTCCTTGGCTGAAATGTGCCATCATCTATCTCTTTTTCTATAACAAGCTGAAAAAGCCTGGCCATTCTCATCTCCTGTGGCATATCACTATAAAAGGTCTTCCATGACCATGCATACAATTCCTCAAGTTTCTCAGGTGACATATGTTTGGGATAGAATACAGATTTATCTGTTGTATAATTAATCCAGTTATAATCAAATATTCTTCCATGTTTTTTTAACTGTTTTGTAACCGGAGCATGTGGAAAAGGTGTGAGTATTGTAAACTCTGCCATATCAAGATCTATTTCTAAAAGAAAATTAACAAGCCGCTTAATATACTCCTCATCATGATTGTCCATACCAAGGAGTATTGTCCCCTCAATGCCTATACCATGATCCTTGAGCCTTTGGATTCGTCTCTTTATAAAATCTGAGGTATCAAAAATTGCCTGATAAACATACCAGCATCCTGCCTTGGCCGCAGCCTCTATAACCTCATCATCATCAAGAATCGGATGACTTACCCATTTCTTTTTTAAAGGGGTAATAGCTGCGAAAAGCTCAAGTAGCCATTGTTTATCTTGGGCAAGAGAATTATCAACAATAAAAAGACGATTATTATCAATAGCTTCCAATTCCTCCACAACCTTATCAATCGGCCTTGGCCTGAATTTACGCCCGCCAAGATAGGCTGTGGAACAGGGGTAACAATTAAATTTGCAGCCCCTTGAAGCATGAACAAGAGACAGCATCTTGATGCCCCTGTAAGAATAATTGTCCTGATTCAATATGGAACGTCTTGCCGTGCCAACAGAATCAATTGGCGGTGGAATATTAAGATAATCATAGACCTTTTTAAGACGGCCTGATCTGAAATCATCCAGCACCCCGGCAAAACGTCCTTCACTCTCACCAAGAAAGATTGCATCCACATGCTCCATGGTCTCCTCTGCATGGAGCGTGGCACCGATGCCTCCGGCAATAACCTTAATGCCTCTTGATCTGAAATGCTCGGCAAGTTCCCATGCCCGTGGCATCTGGCATGTAAGCATGGATGATATGGCTATTAAATCCGTATTAAGATCAAGCGGAACAGGGTCACAATTCTCATCAATAAATTCAACCTCAATATCATCAGGAATTGTTGCTGCAAAACAAACAGGACCGTGGGGAGGCAAATTAAAGGTAGTCTGCCCGGAAAGTTTCGGCCATTTTGGGTATATTAATGTTATTTTCATATATCAATTGCCTCATTATTCTGACACAGAGAACCATTTTGCCATAATTCCCTGAAATTATTTATAAAATCATTTGGAATAAGACATATCTGACCTTTATCATCTGTAAAAAGTTGCACAGTGTATCCTGTAGTGGCAATCCTGTTATCCATCTTTTTTATAATAAATTCAAAATCAAGCCTCAGTGCATCGTTCCAGTGAAGGATAGTTGTTATTGTAAAATCCTCCTTAAAATACAAAGGAAGAATATAATCAATATGCATCTTGGCTATCGGCGCCATAAAGCCACTATTAAAAATATCAAGATAACTTATTCCATACATATCGCCAAAGGCTGTTCTTCCATCCTCAAAATATGAAGGATAGCGGCCATGCCATACCATTGCCAAAGGATCAACCTCTTCAAACCTGACACATCTTGTTATTATATTTGTCAGGGGAGATGGGGTATTACATGGTTTAAAATAAGGTTTTCTCCTGCTCATTACAGCTCCATAGTCATGGTAAAGACAGAAACTTTTACCGAAGAATTAAAAAGTGCTGCCCTTATTCCATACAAACCATCTTCATCTTTTATTTCAATTCTGACCTCAACCGTATCGCCAGGATGAACCATACTTGTAAACTTGGCCTTTTTTATTTTTTTAATGCGCAATTCTTTGTTTAGATATTTTGAGCATGCAACTAAAACGCTCTCGATCTGACATATGGCAGGAAGGATTGAAAAATCAGGAAAATGCCCTGTAAAACCTGGAAAATTTTCATCAAATAAAAATTCTGATATCAGGGTATCAGTCAATTGGTCATAATCAAAGGATTGCATTGCATTGAAAAGAGCCTTTTGCATCAGTGTCATGTGGATAACTGTTCCTCCCAGACCCTTAAACCCCCTTCGGCAAGTTCCTTGCCATTTTGAATAATAGTCCCATGCACCATGGTAATAGCATCAAATGAATTTTTTTTTATCATATTAATAGTAAGAGGCAGAGAAGCCTTTGCCCTTTGAA
Organism: Deltaproteobacteria bacterium; assembly: GCA_030642225.1. Lineage (GTDB taxonomy): Bacteria > Desulfobacterota > DAOWOC01 > DAOWOC01 > DAOWOC01 > DAOWOC01. The sequence continues at coordinate 38 of DAOWOC010000141.1, read as the reverse complement.
AAATATTAAACGCTGAAACTCCCACAAGATAACCTTCT
>DAOWOC010000085.1 GCA_030642225.1 Deltaproteobacteria bacterium | reverse complement strand
TACGCTTTGGTTATGCACCTGAATCCCCCGGACTTTTGATGTTATGCCGGAAGGGTAAATCATAATACTGTCGCCAACACTCACCTTTCCTGAAAGAAGAGTACCTGTTATTACAGTGCCAAAGCCCTTCATTGTAAAGACCCTGTCAACAGGCAGCCGGAACAGGCCCGTTGCAGTTTTTTGCGGAATTTTGGAGCTTAATTCATTAAGTGTTTCGATAAATTTCGGCAGGCCATTGCCTGTGATGGAAGAAACCGGAATAATGGGAGCATCTTCCAGAAAGGTTCCATGCACAAAATCCATAATATCTTCTGTGACAAGTTCCATCCATTCTTCGTCAACCATGTCTGTTTTTGTCAGGGCTATAAAACCGTATTTTATATTAAGAAGAGAGCATATATCCATATGTTCCCTTGTCTGGGGCATAACTCCTTCATCGGCTGCTATTACCAGCACAACAATATCGATTCCGGTTGCTCCTGCAACCATATGTTTTACAAATTTTTCATGGCCGGGAACGTCCACAATCCCGATATGCCGGCCGCTGGGGAGATCCATTGAGGCAAAACCGAGCTCTATTGTTATGCCTCGCAGCTTTTCTTCCTTGAGCCTGTCTGTATTAATACCTGTGACCGCTTTGATAAGAGAGGTTTTTCCGTGGTCAATATGACCCGCTGTTCCCAGAATAATCTGCTTCAAAGATTAGTTTTTCCTTATACTCTTAGATTATTTGTTCCGTAAAATTTCTGACAGGTATGCTAACCCAACCAGAACTATTCCTATAAGCGCCACATAAACAGGGTTCATGTCAGGGTAAAAAAAACGTGATAACACAACGGCAAAAACAGCTCCTAATACAGCCCGTATAATAAAAATATGAAATTTGGTCATTTGGCCTTAATTTTTTTATGTTTTAGATGAATAAAAAACAATTTTATAGCACAAAGGCCTGATGGTCAACAGCAAGTTTCGCAGCTTTAAATTATTTTATTTAAAACATATAAAAAACCTTGAATAGAATACTTTAATCTGTTAGATATACAAATTAACTTGTGGTGGGTGTAGCTCAGTTGGTAGAGCACCTGGTTGTGGCCCAGGTGGTCGAGGGTTCAAGTCCCTTCACTCACCCCATTTATAATTTTTAAAGGGCTTAAAAGTTAGTTTATGCGCCCGTAGCTCAGCTGGATAGAGCGTCGGACTTCGAATCCGCAGGCCGCAGGTTCGAATCCTGCCGGGTGTACCATTTTTTAAAGGGCTGCTAGCTCAACTGGCAGAGCACCTGACTCTTAATCAGACGGTTTGGGGTTCGAGTCCCCGGCAGCCCACCAAATCACATTAAATATCATCTTCATGATATAAAAGTTATAAACTCTTTTTTTAAAATAATCTTTTGTTTTTTTGAATTGGCAAGATTAACTTGTTGTTTTATAGGGCTTTGTTATTATGGTTAAGCTTTCAGGCCAAATTTTAATTATTGATGATGATAAAATTTTTACTGATAACCTTGTAGAATATTTTGAAAGTATCGGTTCTTACAGGGTTTATAAGGCCTATTCGAGTAATGATGCAACAAAAATATGTCAAGGGATAAATTTTGATATTATTTTTTTGGACGTTATGCTGCAAGGTGAAAGCGGCCTTACGCTTATTGAACATTTCAAGAATGTTCCCGGATTACCATCCATCGTTTTAATGACAGGATATCCATCTATTGATACAGCTATCCAGGGCATGCGAAAAGGGGCGTCGGATTTTCTTTTAAAGCCATTTGATATCGACATGCTTAAGCTCACGGTCGAGCGTTTATTAAAAAAAAGGAACAAGCCGGAAGCAATACTTGAGAATGATCTTGTGGATTCACTTTATTGCAAATTAAACAGTAAAATTAAAGAGCAATCTTTTCTGCTTTCAATTACTGATTCGCTCAGCCGTGTTAAAAATAAGACAAATCTCCATATGCTAATCGCTGAACTTGCAAAGGAAGTTACAGAGAGTGATGTCTCAATCTTTATGCTTTTAAACAGCGAACAGGAAGAGTTTATCCCTGTTGGGTTAGTGAGTGAGGGGAAGCATCTTAAGTTGAATGATATCTCATTTCTTTCCGCAAGGGAAGCTGTACTTAAAACTGTTTTGGAAGATAATGAATCAATTTTGATAAATGATATAAATATTGTCAATAAGTTAGTAAAGATGCCTTTTTATGATAGGGAGAGTATGTTTTCATCCCTGATGGTTGTGCCGTTAATAATTCAAGGTCATCTTTTCGGCCTTATTTATCTTGTTGCAAGCAGGCATGATTATACAGGGGATCAGCTCTCCATGGCCGTCTATTTATTGGAAAGGGCTGCGTCAACATTTGAAAATATCGTGCTTCATGAGGGTATAATACAAAACTTAAAGTCCTCGCTGGAAGCGCTTGTAACAACACTTGAAGCCAAGGATCAATATACTAATCAGCATTCAAAACGGGTAACAAAATTTGCAGTGGCTTTAGGGCGAAAGGCAGGAATATCCTCTGTTGAACTGGGTACTCTTCATATTGCGGCAAGTCTTCATGATATCGGTAAGGTGGGGATAAGTGACAATATTCTTATAAAATCAGGCAGGCTTTTTAAAAAGGAGTTTGATGAAATAAAACGTCATCCAATAATAGGGGCCAATATTGTAGGGAAAATTGGTATATTAAGCAAAGAGGCATTGGTTATCAGGTATCACCATGAAAGATGGGATGGCACAGGGTATCCTGATTGTCTCAAGGGCGAGGAAATACCATTCCTATCCCGTATTATCGCGATTGCCGATTCATTTGATGCAATGACCTCTGACAGACCTTATCGTAAGGGGATGAATGTTGAATTTGCCATTAAAGAGTTTAAAAGATGCAAGGGAACACAGTTTTGTCCCCAACTTACAGATCAGTTTTTAGAGCTTATTCAAAATAAAAAGAATTTATAAGTCATGAAATGGCGTTTATGTACATAATTTTTAATAAAACCGGTAATATATGTTTTTAGCGATAGATTTTTGCATAAAATTTGCTTATAGTTTTATTTAATATTAAATTTTTATTTAATGATTTTTTTATAAACCGGTGGACTATGGATTATCAGCATAAATTTCAGCTAATGGAGGATGCCCTCAGGGAATATTACAGGTTTTCCGGTGTCGGTAGACTTTTAAAGGGGATTGTTCATAACATGAACGGGCCTCTTCAAAGTCTGACAATGCAGGTGGACCTCTTAAAGCACAGGTTTGTAATGGATAATAATGTGTTAAAAGATATTGCCTTGGGAAATTTATCAGGTGAAGAAGTCAATGAATTTGTTAAAAGGAGACAAAATGCATTTGTAAAGTTTGACCAGATGAATGAAGTCGTCTGGAATCTTCATAGTATGATTAATATGATCCTGGTAAAATGTGAACACGAAGATAAGGATGGCAGGCGTTTTATTAATTTAAATAATCTCATCTCCGAGGAGTTGGAATTACTGAATGCAAATATGTTTTTTAAACATCAGGTAGAAAAGGAAATAAAATTAGATGAGGATATGACAAAGGTTCATGGGTATTATGTTGATTTCAGTATGGCTTTTTTAAATATAGTACAAAACAGTCTGGATGCACTTGAAGGCGCGCCTGTGAAAAAACTTTCCATCAGAACGGTTAATCTTGGCAAAAGTTCTTTTATTGAGATAAGTGATACAGGGCATGGCATAAAAAAAGAGATAATGCCATATATTTTTGATCCTTTTTACACAACACATAAAGCATCGGAAGTTAAGGCCAAACATATGGGACTTGGTCTTTATCTATCGAAAAAAATTTTAATGCCATACAATGTCCAATTGATAGTTGAAAGCAAGAATGACGCAACTGTTGTTCGTTTTGATATTCCCAACCTTGACTTTCAGGGGAGTTCAGCTGTTAACGGGGGGTAGATGCCAGGTCGTAAGTTATTAATAGAGTTTTGGGGAGTAAGGGGGTCAATCCCTACACCAGGTCCAGGCACGCAGAAATATGGTGGGAATACTGCGTGTATTGAAATAATTTATGGCAATGATAAGCTTATATTTGATGCTGGAACAGGAATAAGAGTCTTAGGTAAAGCATTATTGAATGATAATTTGCCCCATGATATCCATCTATTTATAAGTCATACTCATTGGGATCATATTATTGGTTTTCCTTTTTTTGCCCCGGCATTTGTAAAAGGAGTAAATCTCCATATTTATGGGCCGTACCGCCATATTGAAAAATTTGAGGAGATTTTTTCCTGGCAAATGAATTCAAGCTATTTCCCGGTTGCCAAGAGTAATCTGGATGCTAATATTTGTTTTTATACTGCTTGTGATATAGTTTATAATATCGGTCCGTTTAATATCACCTCACATAAAACCAATCATCCTGTATATTCTCTTGCATTTAAAATTCGGACAGAGGATGAAACAATTGTTTATACAGGAGATCATGAACCATATTTTGTGCCAAGATATGGACAGATATCAACACAAGAACTTGATTACCGTTTGGACCTCGCAGAAAAATATAACAGAAAATTCAGTAAATTTATTTATGGCGCAGATACCCTTATATGTGATTCTTCATATTTTGATGAAGAATATCCTACTCATATGGGCTGGGGACATTGTTCTATAGGGCTTGCCATAGATATAGCAAGGGAAGCCATGGTAAAACGTCTTATTCTTTTCCATCATGAACCCAATCATACTGATGTCATGTTTGACCGTATGACTGCTTATCTTGCGAATAAGATTGGCTCAGGACAATATCCTAAGGAGATTATTTTTGCAAAGGAAGGGGCAATATTGTAAAAAGTGTAACCGTTTACGGTTACTAAAAAATTATGTATATATAATACTATGAAGTCCATTAATAAATTCCAATAAACCTAAATTCAAATATCCAAACAAGGACAAATGATTATATGTTTGATTTGCATCATTTAAAAGTTTTTATAAAAGTCTTTGAGAATAGGAGTTTTTCAGGGGCAGCTGATGCCCTTTTTCTTTCACAACCCACAATAAGCGAACATATAAAGACCCTTGAATCTCACTTTGGAACAAAACTTTTTAACAGAACAGGCCGAATAGCCATACCCACACAGGCAGGCGATATTTTGCGTCAACACGCCCTTACCATCATGGCAAACATGAAAGACGCTCAAAACGCAATGGAATCTTTTTCAGACATATCAAGAGGCCAACTACTGCTTGGTGCAAGCAATATCCCCGGGCAGTATCTTCTTCCAGCAGTTATTGGTTCATTTAAAAACAATTTTCCAGAGATAAAAATAATCTTAAAGATATCGGATTCACGAGTCATAGTGGATAGTGTTATCTCCGGTGAATTAGAGATAGGGTTTGTGGGCGCCAAATTTAATCATAAGGATCTTCATTATAAAAAAGTGGCACAGGATAAACTTGTAGTTATTGTTTATCCTGATCATCCATGGGCAGTTAAAGGTAAAATTAACGACCCGTCAAAACTTGTAAAAGAGCCTTTTATTATCCGGGAATACGGCTCAGGCACAAGACGCAGTGTTGTCGATATCCTGAACAACATGCAGATAGATATTAAAAAAATGAATATTATTGCGGAAATGGGATCAAATGAAGCAATCCGCCAGGGCAT
>DAOWOC010000227.1 GCA_030642225.1 Deltaproteobacteria bacterium | reverse complement strand
TAACTGATAACTAATAACTGATAACTGATAACTAATAACTGATAACTAATAACTGATAACTAATAACTGATAACTAATAACTAATAACTAATAACTAATGATTTTCAAATTCATATACAATTTCAGTCTTGTTTCATATAATGATGAGCTGGAAAGAAGTCGTTATATAAATGGAGAAAATAAAAAGCTATGTTTAACACTGTCTTAAAAACAATATTCGGGACTAAAAATGATCGTGAGCTTAAACAGATGTCACCTGCAGTTGAGCTTATAAATGATCTTGAACCGAATTATAGATCAATGAGCGATAAAGAATTAATGGCACAGACCCCTTTACTTAAAAAAAGGCTCGAAAAAGGGGAACAACTTGATGATATATTGCCGGAAGCCTTTGCTGTTGTGCGGGAGACATCATGCAGGGTTCTTGGTATGAGACCGTTTGATACCCAGATCGTTGGCGGAATTGTCCTTCATAAAGGGAAAATTGCTGAGATGAAAACAGGTGAGGGCAAGACACTTGTCGCAACCATGCCTGTATATCTGAATGCCCTTACAGGCAGAGGGGTGCATGTGGTAACAGTCAATGATTACCTCGCCCGCAGGGACTCCGAATGGATGGGGAAAATTTATAATTTTCTTGGTTTATCAGTCGGCGTTATCGTGCATGGTTTAAATGAAAAAGAACGCAAAGACGCCTATAATGCTGATATAACATATGGCACCAATAATGAATTTGGTTTTGACTACCTCCGGGATAACATGAAATTTGAATATAATGAACTCGTGCAAAGAGATTATTTTTTTTCCATTGTCGATGAAGTTGATTCAATCCTTATAGATGAGGCAAGGACACCTCTTATTATCTCCGGCCCTGCGGAACAATCCACGGATCTTTATTACCAGATTGACAAGATGACAGGCCATCTCAAAAAAGAAGATGATTACGTTATAGATGAAAAATCACGTTCAGTGTCGCTTACTGAAGATGGTGTTACAAAAACAGAACGTCTGCTTTCTATTGAAAACCTTTATGACCCTTCAAATATCGAGACACTTCACCATGTAAATCAGGCGCTAAAGGCGCACTCTCTGTTTAAACGGGATATTGATTATATTGTAAAAGATAATGAGGTTATTATTGTTGATGAATTCACGGGCAGGCTGATGCCAGGGAGAAGATACAGCGATGGGCTGCACCAGGCCCTTGAGGCCAAAGAGCATGTTAAAATAGAAAGTGAAAATCAAACACTCGCCAGCATCACATTTCAGAATTATTTCCGCATGTACGATAAACTTGCCGGCATGACCGGCACCGCTGATACAGAAGCGGCTGAATTTAAGAAGATTTATAACCTTGATGTTGTGATTGTGCCGACCAATGCCATAATGATCAGAAAAGATCATCCGGATATGATCTTTAAAACTAAAAAGGAAAAATATGATGCAGTAGTGGATGAAATCATAAAACTTCATAAAAAAGAGCAGCCTGTCCTTGTTGGCACGATCTCAATTGAGGATTCTGAATTTCTTCATAATCGTCTAAAAAAAACAGGGATTCCACATCATGTGCTAAATGCAAAATACCATGAAAAAGAGGCTGAAATTATTTCAATGGCCGGTCAAAAAGGGGCTATCACCATTTCCACCAATATGGCCGGAAGGGGTACAGATATTGTGCTAGGGGATGGGGTAAAACCCCTGGGCGGTCTTCATATTATCGGCACAGAACGCCATGAAAGCAGGAGGATTGACAACCAGTTAAGGGGCCGTTCCGGCAGACAGGGCGATATGGGTAGTTCACGATTTTACCTTTCACTTGACGATGACCTTATGAGGATATTTGCATCTGAAAAAATGGCGTCTATCATGGGCAGAATAGGGATGGAAGATGGCGAGCCCATAGAGCATACCCTGATCTCAAGGGCAATAGAAAACGCTCAAAAACGTGTTGAGGGACAAAATTTTGAGATAAGAAAACATCTCCTGGAATATGATGACGTTATGAACAAACAGCGTGAGGTCATTTATTCCCAGCGAAGGGAAATTTTGCGGGGCAAGGACCTTAAAGAAACACTTGTTGATTTTGCTGAGGAATTTGCTGAAAATTCTGTTGATATGTATATTGATGATAATGCCCGCAATAATAACCGGGATATGGACGGACTTTTAAATACAGTAAAACAGGCTTTTGCCTTTACACCAAACCTGCCTGACAATAAAGATGAACTTACAAAAGAGACCATAACCAAGGCCATTATCAGCCAGGCTGAAGCCCGCTACGAGGAAAGGACAGAACTCTTTGGCAGTGAAATTATGCGCAGACTTGAGCAATGGGTATTGCTCCAGAGTGTTGATAATCTGTGGAAGGATCATCTGCTTACCATGGATCATCTTAAAGAAGGCATAGGCTTAAGAGGATACGGACAAAAAAATCCACTCGAAGAATATAAACGGGAAGGTTTTGAAATATTTTCTTCAATGATTGACCGGATAAAAGAAGAGTCTGTAAAAATGATTTTCACCCTGCAGATTGCCTCGCAGGATAACATAAATGCCCTGGAAGATCGGCAGAAACATCAACCCATGTATTATGGCAGGAGTTCAGGTGGAAAAGTTGAGACCGTAAAAAGGAAAGGAGCAAAGATTGGCAGAAATGAACCATGTCCATGCGGAAGCGGAAAAAAATATAAAAAATGCTGCGGGCGCACAGCCTGATATTATTATCCCTGGTTTTTTGGCAGGGGCTGTTGCATCAGAAATAAAGTATAAAGACAGGCTTGATCTTGGCCTTATTTATGCTCCGGATGGCGCTAATGTCGCCGGACTTTTTACACAAAACGAGGTAAAGGCTGCTCCTGTTCTACTTTCCATGCAGCAAATTACACGCGGCAGGGCTCGGGCTGTTCTTGTAAACAGCGGCAATGCAAATGCATGCACAGGCATTCCGGGTATTGAAGCAGCAAAAGAATGTATAGCTTCAGCATCCAAAGGATTAAATATATCCATAGAAGATATGCTTATGGCATCTACGGGTGTTATTGGAGCGCCATTGCCAATAGAAAAAATTACCGCAGCAATGCCGAAACTTGTTAATAACCTTTCTCCTGACGGCTTTTCAGCTTTATCAAAGGCCATAATGACAACCGACACCTTTCCCAAAACGAGTTTTTTAAAAGGAAAAATT
>DAOWOC010000351.1 GCA_030642225.1 Deltaproteobacteria bacterium | reverse complement strand
TGTGAGAGGTATCCGGATTTTCCTTTATTGATCTGCATACCTTAAATCCGTTAATTTCCGGCATGATAAGATCCAGAATAACAAGGCACGGCTTAAACTTCATAACCTTGGCCCCTGCTTCAAAACCGCTTGATGCAACTTCTGTTTCGTGCTGATGAGCTGAGAGCATTTCTCTAAGCAGTTCCAGAATCTTGGGATCATCATCGACAATAAGAATCTTTTTCCCCGCAGGCTCATGGTTATCCATCTTCCTGACAAATGCGTTCTTTTCTATGTTCAACCTGCGTTTTTCCAATGCCTGTTTTACGCTGATGAGCAGTTGATCATAGTTTTCCAGCGGTTTAATAAGAAAATCAAAGGCTCCTTCAGCTCTCAATGCCTGCACTGCATTATTAATGCTGTTAAGACCGGTGAGGACAATGACTTCTATGGCTTTTTCCAGTTCCTTAATATTCCTCATGACCTGAAGGCCATTTGTACTCGGTATATTGATATCCATAATAACTAGGTCAAATGAGTCGGATTTAAGAGTGTCAATCGCCTTCTCGCCCATTGAGGCCTTCCGTACCTGATACCCCTCTTTTCTCAAAAGGGTTTCAAGGGCTTTCCGAATATCCGGTTCACGATCAATGATTAATATTTTTTCGTTCATGGAAAACTCCGGGTTATTTGGTAATTGCTAATTGGTTATTGGGTATTGGTTGTTGGATAATGGGTACTTGTTATTGATTAGTATTTAGCATGTGCCTTTTTTATAGAGCTTATATAAGCATTTAATTTCTTAGGTAAAATCTCCATATACCAAGTAGCCAGTACCCAATACATTTCCCTGTTTGGCAGGATATTATAGGCAGTTAAAGATTGTAAATCAGGAGAGTTATGCTTTTTTATGGGGAATTCTTGGAAAATAAAAGGTCTATCATTTAGGGGGAGGGCAACTGACTGTTATTGCAAAGAAAAATGGGTACAAAAATTCTGGGGGTATGGATAAGCTTTATCCTGCGGTTTTCAGATTACAATATCTTGTATAATACTACTATTATAAGCACTAAATAATGTGGTTTTGGTTTGAAGTCTATTGATCAGGAAAATCCCTATACTTTAATCAGGTTTTTTCTGATAGCGATTTTGGTGAGATCAATTACTGATGCTGCTTGCAGTTTTTCCATAATATTGTATTTATGGGATTCCACTGTTTTCGGGCTTATAAACAACTGCTTGGCTATTTCTTTGATTTTTTTTCCTTCGGCCAGGAGCTGAAAAACCTCTATCTCGCGCTGGCTCAAGGTATCAAAAGAATTTTTACTCGTAGTTTTCTCTTCCATTTCCTCCATATGCCTGGCTAAAATCGTGGGGGCCATTGTGCTGAAATATGTTCCTCCGCCCTCGACAGCCTTTAATGCTAAAATCAGATCTGATAGAGGATCCTCTTTCAGGACATAAGCAGATATCCCTGCCTTGAAAAGATCGATAACAAACTCTTTATCAGAATGCATGGTATAAATGACGATCTGATTTCCAGGGTTTAATGCCTTTATTTGTCTGGTGGCCTCTATGCCGCTGAGATTTGGCATCGAAATATCCATTATTACTATATTGGGCTTTAAAGACTTGGCAAATTCCACGGCCTCAAGTCCATCAACAGCTTCGGCCACCACCTCAAATTCCGGATGCTCTTGCAGGGCACTCTTGATCCCTTCAATTACCACCCGATGATCATCTGCGATAAGAATATTTGTTGCAGGCATAACAAACTCCGTTTCGTTTTTAGGTATTGGGTACCC
>DAOWOC010000208.1 GCA_030642225.1 Deltaproteobacteria bacterium | reverse complement strand
AAGATTTGAACAGGGTGAGCTATGGGATTTCCATTATTATCAAATTGTTGTGGAAGACTATCCGCAGTAAAATTAAGGCCGTTATTATTATTATTAAATTCTGAATTTGAAATCGTGAGGCCTAAAAATAGATCATTTATAATATTAATGTCTAACCCATTTTCAATATTGTCATTAAAAAGTGAATCAATAAACGCGAATAATGAATCTCCATCATCTATCTCCAGCTTAAATCCATTTTCACTGTTATTGCTGAATTGTGAACCTTGAGCAATAACTGCGATTGTACTATTGTTATTTGCAATGATATTAACACCGTTTTTGTTTGTTAAGTCCGGTTCGCTCTTATTAAAAATCGACTCTTTTATCCCTACACTGCATTTTGAATTATTGATATCTATATTAAGACCGTTTAATCCATTATTACTAAACCCTGCGCTTGTAATATTAATTTCAACTTTTTTAGGATCATTTTCGTCAACTGGACGTGCATCTTGTGCAGCAATATTAATCCCATCTTCTCCGTTCTGAACAAAATATGTACCCAGAACGTCTAAATTCAGGGTACTGTCATTAACTAATATATCAACGCCATTTTTTTCATTTTGCTGGATTACGTTCCATAGAAACATATCTCCCAATATCTGGAGATTTAAGGTAGAAGAATTAATATTTTCAGCATATATGCCGTTGCCTTTATTCATGCTTAAGTTTGAAGCATTAAACAGGCAGGTGAATATTGAATTATTATCAGCAAGGATATTTAAACCATCAGTAGTATTCTCATGCATGGTTGTGCCAACCAGTTTTAAATCAAAGGTGGAATTATCAGCTGTTGCAGCTATGCCGTTAAGGTTATTGCTTTGTAATTTAACCCCTGATGTCAGCAGTGTGAAATTACTATTATTAACACCTTTTATATATATGCCGTCAATATTATCGTTGTAACTTGTGCTTGCTATATCAATGCTTATAAAAGAGTTGTTAGCCAATGCATGCAGACCATCTGCAGAATTAGAATTAAAACTTGATTGTTCAATACTGAGAAATAGAGATGATAATGTCGAAGCATCAGCAGAAAGCCCGAACGTGTTATTATTAAAAGTACAATTTTGTATAAATCCGCTTAGAAAGTTTTGGTTATCACTTATAGCTTCCATTCCATTTGTTATATTGGAGTCAAAGGAACTGTTTATAATACTAAAACTGCTGTTTCTAAGGTATATACCTGTATTATTGTGATGTACATTGACGCTTTCCATGCTCAAGCCTTTTATGTCCGTGCCCCAGATACCGTATAACCCGTTGGTTATTTCAACACCCCAGAGTTTATTGTTGTTATTCAGGGTTATAACATTATCAGTGCCATCATCATCCTGCAGGACAGGTCTGTCACCATTTCCTCCAAGGTGATAATAGGGATGTCGATATTGCTGGCCCCATATGACCATATTATCAAGGAGTGAAAAATTGTTTAAAGTATAAGGCTGAGTTGAGCTGGAGACAAATATCCAGGTATCTGGTTTGAATAACGGATCTGTCTGTGCATATGTAAAATCATTATACGGGTTTTCATATGTGCCTCTACCAGGCTCAGATCTATTATTATCAACAAAGATTATGTCTTTTATTTTATCCGGGGTTTTTGATAACTCCTCATTAATAACAACATATCTGTCCCTTACAATTTTTTCAGTCATCCTCTGTCTTAGACTTCTGGGGCATTGTCCGAATTTAAGGGCATTTTTGATATTTTTCATGAATTTTTTATTATCCAGGGTAATAGGGATATCTATATATCCACCGATAAATGTATCATGTCCCCTTTCATTATCTTCCCTGACCTCGATCTCAATATTTATAAAGGGACATGGTTTTATTGAAATCCGACCTTTAATCCCTTCAAAATTACTTATTATATCTGACTCATAGTAATAACCACCAATATATATCCTGGTCTCAATATAATCGGATATAAAAGGAATCATTGTCCCTATTTCAGCATCAAATCCTTCCATGGCCTCTTCATATCCCATATATTGTATTAATGATTTTGAGGTAAATTTGCATATATCAAGGTCATATACTCTTTCTGTGCTGCTGCCGGATGGGTTGTAGTAATTAAACCGAAGATCCATCCACTTGGAAAGCGCCTCTATGCCTATGCCGAATTGGTTATACCTGTTGCTGTTGGAACTTTTCATGGAATCATAATAAAGATTAAGGCCAAGTATCCCTGTATTATCAAAGAACATACTTCGCCAGCCAATGCCTATATTCATCTCACTGGTATCATTGTCATCAAAGCGTATATTTGGATTAAGATAAAAGAGGGTGTTTTTATCACCTAAGAAAGGGAGAAAAAGATCGGTTGTAAAATTAACCTCATTATCATTGGTTGCTCCCATAATGCCCGGTCTTAAATGAGTTTTCCATGGGAATCCTTCTACCCCGACAGCCTTAAAGGCTGCGTTTACCTGATTATCTGAAAAAAACATCAATAATAATGAAAAGAGTATGAATATACACTTTCTTGTTTTATACATTTAACATTTCCTTTTAAAAAAGTATTAAACAGGGTTATTGAATGAAGTAAAGATTTAAATTAACAGTTTTATTTGAGACATCAATTTGTTAATAAATGAATTAAATATTTATTAAATCTGTTTAAAATTATAGTAATTTTTTGTATTTTAAAGCAAGTGTAAATTTTTTAATAATTCTATTTTAACATTATGATATACAAATCCAATAAAATTCTATGGTTAAATGCTTTAAGGGTTATTGCAACCTTTGCAGTTGTTTTTTTACATACTTCAGGATATGTGCTTAAGGGAGTAGAGGATACAACTTCCTTTTACTTTTGGATCGGAAATTTCACAAGTGCATCGGTTAGATGGTGCATACCAGTCTTTGTCATGATAAGTGGCGCATTGCTTCTTGATAACATTAAAAAAGAGGGCATGACAGAATTTTATGAAAAACGATTAAAAAAGATATTAATTCCACTTGTCTTTTGGAGTTTATTTTATCTTGTCCTTAGAATGGCTTATAAAGGTTTAACCCTTGAACAGATAATTATATCAATTTTAACAGGGAGGCCTTATGGACATTTATGGTATCTTTATATGATACTGGGATTATATTTTTTTACTCCCTTTATCAGATTATCTATCAGCTCCTTTAGTGAAAAAGAAAATAATTATCTTATCTTATTAATATTGATATCAGCTTCGCTTTATGCATTTGTAAATAGATTTTTATTTCTTAATAAAGCTAATATATTTACGATGTTTATCCCCTATTTAGGATATTATTTGTGTGGTTATCAGCTCAAGGTCAGATATCTTTCAAACAGGATATCGGTCCGAATGCTTGTTATGATTATTGTTGTCTCTTATCTTGTTATTGTATCCTTT
>DAOWOC010000272.1 GCA_030642225.1 Deltaproteobacteria bacterium | reverse complement strand
TGATTTCTTTAGGCAGCAATAATAAATCTTATCTTAAAGAGGCTGGCAAATGGATCAAAGAGACAAGCAAACCCCATGAAACTATTTTTACCACAAGCTACACAGTCTCTTTTTATGCTGCAAAAGAAAATAAAAAGCCTCTATGGAAAAAAAGTCTGGCACAACCATGGGAAGAAAACTGGAAAGAGATGCTTACAATGATAGATAATGATCAATGGAAAAATTTTGATTATATAGCTATTGTAATTAAAAGAAAATTTCCACACCATAAAAAGGAAATACTTTCAGCCATACCCATCCCACCGGTCAGGGTCTTTAAAAATAAAAAAAACGACCATCTTATTATCTTTAAATCAATAAAGATAAACCTGACACGATCCAATAATACTTATGGTCGGGTCAGGCTTATCTGAAAATCATATAAACCAGACAGCTTTTATGCCACAAGCCCTTTTGCAGCATCCGAAGCCTCTTTCATCATGCTGTCAAAAAGCTCCTTTAATGTTGGGATATCATGTACAAGACCAATCCCCTGACCGCAGGAGATTATCCCTGAATCAAGATCACCTTCATTAAACATCTTCTTTGCCTTTTTGCCTGACACAATATCAAGTATTTCCTCAAGTCCGGCGCTTGATGCCTCAAGTTCCGCACATTTTTTAGCAGCGGAATTACACCACACCCTGTGAGTCGCTCCAATGGAACGCATAACAAGCATTGTATCAAGTTCTGATGCATTCACAAGAGCCTGTTTCAAATTATCATGTATAGGCGCCTCCTTTGTGGCAAGGATACGTGAACCGATAATTACGGCTTCAGCTCCAAGGGCCAGCACAGCAAGAAGCCCGCGTCCATTGGAAACCCCTCCTCCACCTATTACAGGGACATCAACCCCTTCAACAACCCTTGGGACAAGAACCAGGGTTCCTACATCAAGTTTTCCTGTTGCGCCCCCGTTCTCATATCCCACAACAGTGACAATATCCACCCCCATTTTTTGAACCTTTTGAGCATAACGGAGGCCAACACACTTGTGTATCCACTTCATTCCAGCATCCTTAAAACGTCCGCAAAGCTCTTCCGGAGCAGAATGGCCTGATGTTTCCACAATCTTTACACCCTTATCAACGAGGATATCAACATACTCATTATTATCAACAGGTCTCATCATGGGAAAAAGATTGATATTAACCGCAAAGGGCTTGTCAGTAAGTTCTTTTATACGATCAATAGCATCTGCAAACTCATCACGGCTCTCGTATATGGCTGAGGCAAGTATCCCAAGCCCCCCTGCATTGGATATGGCCGCTACAAATTCAGGATATGATATCCACATCATTGTCCCGCCTATGATCGGATATTTAATATCAAGCATTCTGGTAATCCTTGTCTGAAACATATTAACCTCCTGTATTTAATTTAATTTATAATATAAACTTAGGGTATTCCAATTTCATGATACAATCTATTATATCAACTTCCAAGGGATAAAACATGAGCATAAATCTGATGTTCCAGAACAAAATATAACAAAATCGTCTTAATATCATATAATATTAATATATTGGCATAATTTCTATTATAAACATATGTAGCCACTAAAATTATGTAATAATATAAAATAAATCTTGATATAGACTATTTTATAAGATATTAATGTGGCCATTATGTATATTGACGCGTCAAAAGATGTCCCGTGACAGTAAATTGTTGTCCATTAAAGATTTGGTGACAAATCAAAACAAATACCTTGCAGAACATTCCCGGGCTCAAGTAGACGTAACCTTGCAAAAAATCAATGAATTGTCACAGGTATGTGCAATAGAAATGCATATTAACAATAAGCCATTTTACAACAAGGTCTCAGAGCCCAAAGCTTCAATATATTGGAACATACATTAAAATGCATCAAACCCAAAAGGTTGAAGAGTAAGATAGCCGGTATAATAAGTGAAATGTTTAACAAACTGTGATACGTAATCCCAGCCGATCTATATCCCCATCCCCTTGCATGTTATTCAGGAAATAGTTGACATTTATTATACAAAGCAGTAATTTAAAAAAAATAAAATTTCATCTTTTTTCCAGGAAAATCAGCTATGAGAGAATTGAATGTAAGTAAAATCACAGAATCAGTGCGCAAACTTTGTATGGATTCCAACTGTTTAATTTGTGACGATATTTTAGATGCCTTTAAAAAAGGCCTTGAAACTGAAGAATCTCCTACTGGTAAAGATATCCTCAATCAACTGATCCAGAATGCAAAGATAGCACAAGAAGAATACAGCCCATTATGCCAGGATTGCGGTTTAGCTGTTGTGTTTATTAAAGCTGGTCAGGAAGTATGTTTTACTGGCGGGTCATTAACAGAAGCTATAAATGAAGGTGTGAGGCAGGGTTATAAGGACGGCTATTTACGTAAATCAACATGTCATCCTTTTACAAGGGCTAATGTTGGCGATAACACACCTGCTGTTATTCATTATGAAATTGTTCCTGGCAATGATGTTAAAATCATTGTGGCCACAAAGGGCGGTGGAAGTGAAAATATGAGTCGTCTTAAGATGCTGACTCCGGCTCAGGGACTTGAGGGTGTAAAGGATTTTGTGGTTGAGACAGTAAATAGTGCAGGGCCAAACCCTTGCCCCCCAACAATAATCGGCGTGGGGGTTGGGGGAACCATTGAAAAAACATGTCTTCTTTCAAAAGAAGCCCTTTTAAGACCAATAGGTTCTAAC
>DAOWOC010000132.1 GCA_030642225.1 Deltaproteobacteria bacterium | reverse complement strand
GTTTTTGTAGCAGGGCCTTTGCCGAAAGGAAATAGAATTGCTGTTGTGGCAAGTTCCGGGGGCAGCGGGGTGCTGCTTTCAGATAAATGTGTTTCAGCCGGTCTTGAAGTAGTTCCCCTTGCGAAAAATACTCGTAAAAAACTTGATGAAATTCTCCCTTCTTTTGGATCAAGTGCAAACCCTGTGGATACTACTTCCCAAATTCTTATAGAGCCTGGTTTACTTTTAAAACCCCTGAAGATAGTCCTTGATGATCCTGATATTGATATGGTTATTTATGAGCATTGGCCCGGGGACGGGAGTAATATTGCTCATCTTGATGCTATTATTGAGGCTGCTAATGCAACTGAAAAAATATTAATGGTTTTTATGCTTGGTTCGGAACTCCTTGGTAGAGAAGAATTCCAGTATCTCCGTACTCACAGGATTCCGGTGGCACGCACACAAGATTTTGCTGTGCGTGTCCTTGGTTATGTTGCGCAATACAGCAGCAGGATAAAGAAAATTCGTGCGGCTCAGGATATTACAACACCTCTCGAAAATATTGATAAAAACAAGGCAAAAAGATTACTTGAGGGGATAAAGCCCGGCCGATCTTTATCCGAATCATTGTCAAAACAGGTACTGTCAGCGTATGGGATACCGTGTGCCCCCGAAGGACTGGCTGAAAGTTCTGACGAAGCTTTAAACATAGTGCGTGATATTGGTTTTCCTGTGGCGCTTAAGATAGATTCTCCTGATATACAGCATAAGACCGAGGCTGGCGGAGTAATGTTGAATATTAATACTGAGCAGGAACTTTTGGCTGCATTCAGCGAGATTATGGAAAATGTCATAAAATATAATCAAAAGGCACATCTTAAAGGAATTACTGTCCAGAAAATGCTGAAAGGGGGAACGGAATGTATTATCGGCCTGAAGAATGATGAGGTCTTTGGCCCGACGATTTTGTTTGGGCTTGGTGGTATCTTTGTAGAGGCTCTTGAGGATTTTTCACTGCGAGTTTGTCCATTGTCAGCTCTTGATGCAAGAGAAATGGTTTCTGAAATCAGGGGACATCGAATATTGTCTGGTTTCAGGGGAATGTCTCCTGCAGATAAGGATGCGATTTATGATGTCATATTAAGGGTATCACAATTGGCAATGGATTTCCCTGAGATAAAAGAGATGGATATAAATCCTGTTATGGTTTTTTCAAAAGGGGTTTGTGCTGCTGATGCCCTGATTGTAATGTAAAAAAATTGATATAAGATTAAAAATTGGTCTATTTGTAAAAGCAAACAATAGCGTAATAGTTTGCTTTTACAAAGCCGTCAATTATAATTCAAAACATATTTCAATATTGAAGTTACTGTCGCTGGTATTAAACGGGACTGAAATGCACGGACCGTTTGACAGATGTTTAATTGTATGCCCCTTGCTTGATATGACTGAAGGTATTGCAGCATCATATGTTGTTCCTAATTCAGCTAGTTTTTTTCGTACCTGGCCAGTAATCATGTTTGTCAATTCTCCGACAGCATCTTCAACCTCTTGGTTGACCCCCTCCATTTTTTCTCCAAACATATTGGATATTATTCCAAGGATGCATTCTTTTTTAAAACTGATACAGAATGATCCGTTTTTTGTGCCTGTCATCCCAATTAGACCGGAAACATCCCCGATTGGGTTATTATCTTTTTTTAAAAATGGTTTACCGGGAGACACATCTGTAAAAGCCATTATTTTAATCACATCAACAGTAGATTCAATAAAAGAGTTGATTATTTTTGCGTCCATATTGTCATTTTCTCCTTCAAGTTGCTGTGTTGCAAGACCATATTTTTGTAATTTCCGGGCAGATGACGATGTTTTCCCCAAATATTTCAATGGAATGGGGCTCTAATGTTAATATCGGCATCCTGTTTAATCTTTTATAAATGGCTCTTAAAATTTTTAACCAGTCAATATTCCCTTCGCCGAGTGCAAGATGTTCATCGTCCGTGCCGTGGTTGTCATGTAAGTGTATTTCACCTATAAATTCTGCAAGGTTATCAATCCACACATCAAACGGCATTTTTGACCAGACATTTATGTGCCCTATGTCAAAACAGAATCCCAACCCTTTAATTGCCCTCATTAGTTCAACGAATACAAAAGGCTCAGTCTCAAATGTATTTTCAATGAAAAGTTTTATGCCCAGTTCATTACATTTTTCAAGTAAACCCTGTAAAGAATTTAAGCAATTATTGAGCCATTCATCAAAAATATTACCGTGCATTCTATGACTGTAGTATGGATGGATTACAATGGATTCAGGGTTTAAAAAAGCAGCTGCATTAAGAGTAGACATAATACGGTCTGTTGATATTTTGCGTATTTCAGTATCCGGTGATCCTATTGACAAGTCCATAAACGGTGCATGGAGTGTTATGCGCGGCGAATAGGTATCAAATGTTTTTTTTATGTTTTTTAAAAGTAATGAAAGTCCTTTGCTGTCAAGTATTTTTGCATCAAAGCCGATTTCAGGGTTTAGCTTATATTTTTTAAACAAATTAAGATAAAGGCTGTTTTGGAGGTATGAGAGGGGTATGTTGACCTGAAGATGTTTAAGGGATTCTTTTTCTTCATTTTTAAGAGGTATGTTCATGTATTTTAATTGTTCTGATTCATGAGAATGTGTCATAAATAAAGCCTTTTTTTTATTATTTTTTAATATTATCTGAATTCAACCTATAAGTACAACATCAAGATTGATGATTTCATGAAAATGCCCATTTTTTTTATTTTTCTGTATCTTCGTCTGCCTTCTGCATTGCATGCAGACATGTTTTTTTACAGATTTATCTGCGTTTACTCTTCCTTTGTTTGAAAAATAACCGTATGGGTGTGTGTTTAAGTCCAAGGTGTTCTCTTATTTGATTAGATAAAAACCGTTCATAAGAAAAATGTACATCTTTGGGATAATTGGTAAATATTATAAAAGTCGGCGGTTTGGTGCTTATCTGGGTAGCATAATAAAATTTAAGCCTTTTATAGTTGCGAATATAAGGTGGTGTGTGAGCCTCTGACGCCTGTTTTAAGAGATTATTCACCCTGTTTGTAGAAATTCTTAAGGAAAATTGATTATATACCTTGTCTATAACAGGGAATATTTTATTCAGGTGACGGCCTGTAAGGGCTGAGATAGTCACCATGGGGGCAAAGGGGATGAATTTCAGACGAACTCTTATGGTATCAAGATAATGGAGGTATTTTTTGGGTTCCATTTTTATTGTGTCCCATTTGTTAAGACATATAATAACACTTGTATTAGCCTCGGAAATATAGCCTGCAAGTTTGGTGTCCTGTTCTGAAATACCTTCTGATGCATCAATCATTAAAAGTGTAACATCTGCGCGTTTGATACTTTTTAGCGCCCTTACCACACTGTAATATTCTATATTTTCATTGATCCTGGCTTTTTTTCGTATGCCCGCAGTGTCAATAAAAATATATGGTTTATTATTAAATGTTATGGTCGTGTCAATGGCATCCCGTGTTGTTCCGGGTATATCACTCACTAATAATCTTTCTTTCCCTGCGAGTTTGTTGATCATGGAGGATTTGCCAGCATTGGGTTTTCCTATAACGGCTATTCTACAGATATCTTCATCATTTTTTTTGTGGTCTTGCTCTTCAGGTATGATAAGGACGTTTAACCTGGTTTGTAGGTCATTAAGCCCGTAACCCTGTACTGATGAAACAGGGAAGAGTTCATTAAATCCAAGTGCATAAAAGTCATATGAAAGGTGTTCAAGGCTTTGCTCATCTACCTTGTTGACAACAAGAAGGACAGGTTTTTTGCTCTTGCGCAGGATATTTGCTATTTCATAATCCTGTGCAATTAATCCGTGTCTGGCATCAGTTATAAAGAGGATGATATCCGCTTCTTCCATTGCAATATAGGCCTGTTGTATTATTGACGTTGCCATTGGATCAGCGGAAAAATGGTCAAGGCCGCCTGTATCAATAATGATAAAAGTATTATCATCCCATTTTGCTTCACCGTAAAGTCTGTCCCTGGTTATCCCGGGGGTGTTATCCACGATGGCATTTTTGGATTTTGTCAGTCGATTGAATAGTGTTGATTTACCAACATTCGGTCTCCCGACAAGTGCTACTATCGGTTCCAATTAAATACCCCTCTTTTGATGCTATGGCAATTTTCAAGGTTGCCTATATAAATTTATAAAAATTAGTCAAATTTGAATTGTGAGTCTTTTATATTAGTTTAGGGCTTTTTGTAAAGAAAAGAAGATGCCTTATAAAAAAGTCATCAAAAAAAGGAGGTAATATTTATTATAAATCCTCTGGAAAAATTTTATCTGGATTTAACATGTTATTCGGGTCAAAAATATTTTTAATGTCACGCATCAGGTCAAGTTCAGTACGGCCGATCTCCATGGTTAAAAAACGTTTTTTAGAAAGTCCTATTCCGTGTTCCCCTGAAATCGTTCCCCCAAGGTTGAGTGCAGCTGAAAATATCAGCCTGAGAGCATGTTCCACATTGTCTTTGTCCTGAGTATCATGATAACCGATATTG
>DAOWOC010000063.1 GCA_030642225.1 Deltaproteobacteria bacterium | reverse complement strand
ATGAGGCTGTTTTGTGGCTTAAAAAAGCTGTTGACAAGGGATTCTCGGATTTCAAAATACTTGAAAAGGATAATGACCTGACTAATATAAGGGACGCATCTTATTATAATGAGTTGGTGAATATCACGGATTAACTTATATGATTAATAATAACTCTTCTGCATTAAATCTTCTTGCGGGCTGGTTTTTTGACGGCACCGGATGTCCGGCACAAAAAAACGTTTTTATTAAGATCAAAAACAATATTATTAAGTCTGTAGATAATATTCAATCAGGAGATTTAAGATCAAGGGACATTATTGATTTAAGACATTGTACGATCATGCCGGGTCTTGTTGACAGCCATGTGCATCTTGCAATGTCAGGATCAGTGGACCCGGCTGTTCGTGACATGCAGCTAAGTATAATTTTTGAAGATATTAAAAAAATAATGGGCGCACGTATCTTAAGGAACCTTTCCTGTGGAGTGTTAGCGCTTCGTGACGGTGGGGATCGGGCTTGCCACACACTTAACTTTAAACACAAATATTTAAATTTTGACAAATATCCTGTGTGTATAAAGACGCCCGGCTCCGGCTGGCATGCAAAAGGAAGATATGGACGTTTTATAGGGCAATCTCCTCAAGATGACAAAACCTTAAAAGATTCTGTTGTAAGTTTTAGAAAAAATATTGATCATATAAAAATCATCAATTCAGGGCTTAACAGCTTTAAAAAATTCGGTAAAGAAACCAGACCGCAATTTGCTTTTAATGAATTAAAAGAGGCGATCAAAAAGGGAAACAATCTTGGATTAAAAACCATGATTCACGCTAACGGAAAAGAACCGGTGCGTATGGCAATTGAGGCAGGATGCCATTCTATTGAGCACGGTTATTTTATGGGTCATAATAATTTAAGGCTCATGGCAGAAAAGGGTGTTTTCTGGATACCTACGCTTATCCCTGTAAATGCAGCTGCGCATCTGTTTGACAAGACATCAAAAGAGGCGGCCATGGCACATAGGACACTTGAACATCAATTTGAACAAATTACCATTGCAAAAAAACTTGGTGTAAAGATAGCTGTTGGAACAGATGCAGGCAGCATTGGGGTATATCATGGCAAGGCTGTTGCTGAAGAGATGAAACTTCTTTTAAAGGCAGGTCTTTCCATTGAGGATGTAGTCTGTTCAGCCACCTGCAACGGGGCCGAACTCCTTGGCATAAATAAAATAATCGGGACATTGAGAGCAGGGATGCCGGCCACATTTATTGTTTTTTCCGGTGGCCCTTTATCTATTCTTGATAAATTATTCCTCCCTGAACAGATATATATCAATGGGGGACAATGGGATGTAATAAAGATGTAATAAAAATGTCCAAACCTTAAATAAAATGATATAATAATAAACAAAATTTTGGACATAAACACCATACATTTCTTGTCAGCGATTGCTAAAAATGTTATTGAATATTTTTATTAAAAGCATGGATACGGCATTAGTTGACAAAAACATTAAGGTATGTAAAAAATATTTGATTAAATTTTAAAAAAATCTTATTTAACACTTTATAACTACTGTACGATATTATTAAACTGAAGGAGAAAATTATGAGCGACGATAAAGTGATAGAGATTACTGATAGCAATTTTGATACAAAGGTTTTGAAATCAGACCAGCCCATACTGATTGATTTTTGGGCCGCATGGTGTGGACCATGCAGAGCCATTGCCCCGGTTATTAAGGAACTTGCAACTGAATATGACGGCAGGATTAAAATCGGCAAGTGTGATGTTGATAAAAACTCACAAACACCAGGAACATATGGTGTCCGAGCAATCCCTACATTAATTTTATTCAGTGGTGGTGAAGTTAGAGAACAGATTACCGGTGCAGTATCAAAGGCTCAAATTGTATCTGCCATGAATAAAATTTTATAGACTGCATATTTTTTTTAAAAAACCCGATATACATCTATTTAAAGATGTTTGCCGGGTTTTTCAATCTTATTACCTTAAGGCTTGACCCAATATAACCTGATATTTATAGAGGATGATTAAAACTATGGAAAAATATGATGTTATTATTATTGGTGGTGGTCCGGCAGGGCTCACGGCAGGGCTTTATGCCGCACGCTCACGATTAAAAAGTATCATGTTTGAAAGGATATCCCCCGGGGGCCAGGTTTTGAATACAGAGCAAATAGATAACTATCCTGGATTTGCTGACGGAATTGCGGGCTGGGAACTCGTTGATAACATGGCGAAGCAGGCAGAAAAATTCGGGCTTCAGATTGTATCAAAAGAGGTCGAGTCCATAGATATCTCAGGAGAGTGGCAAAAAATCAATACATCGGATAAAGAAAGCGCCCTTGCAAAAACAGTTATTATTTCAACAGGCGCTATCCCCAAACGTCTTAATATCCCGGGAGAAGAAAAATTTACAGGCAAAGGCATATCTTTTTGCGCAACCTGTGATGGTGCTTTTTACCGCGGGCTTGATGTTGCTGTTATTGGAGGTGGTGATGCTGCTGTTGAAGAAGCGATATTTTTAACCAAATTTTCTCCAAAAGTCAGCATAATACACCGCAGAGACCAGTTGAGGGCAACTAAAATCCTTCAGGAAAAGGCCATGGCCAATGAAAAAATCAAATTCATATGGGATACAATCCCGTTATCAGTAAATGGAAACGACGAGGTTGAATCACTTAAACTTAAAAACGTCAAAACAGGCAAAGAGTCTGATTTTCCTGTAAAAGGAGTATTCCTTTTTGTTGGTTTGGATCCTGCAACCGTTTTCATGCCTCAAGGTATAAAAAAAGATAAAAAAGGTTTTATAATTACTAATGATAATATGGAGACAAATGTCCCGGGTTTTTTTGCTGCAGGAGACTGCCGCAGTAAAATATTGCGTCAGGTTTCAACCGCGGTTGGCGATGGTGCCACAGCTGCATTTGCTGCTGAAAAATATATTGAAGGGTTATAAATATGAGAATAATAAAGCATTTTTTGCTTTTTATGATTGCAATTGTATTACTCAATGGTTGTGCCACTGTAAAATCATGGTTTGAACCTGAACCACCAAAAAGCGAAGATGTCTTATTTGAACAAGGGAGTAAAAATTTTGACGACAGGTCTTATGATGAGGCCGCAAATTTTTTTCAGGAACTGATAGACAGGTTTCCATACAGTCGTCATGCCGTTGTCGCAGAATTAAAAATTGCTGATGCGTATTTTTATAACAAGGAATATGAAAAAGCAGAACTTTCATACAAAATATTTGAAGAACTCCATCCTGAAAATGAAAATTTACCCAATGTTATCTATCACATGGGACTTTGTTATTATTCCAGGATGAAAGGTGCGGACAGAGATCAGACATTTACTTATCAGGCCATTCATCATTTTCAAAGATTTATTGTCAGATTTCCATCTTCCGAACTTATCCCTGAGGTCGGGGAAAAACTTATTAAAACGCGATTAAAGGCACTTGACAGTGAATTATATGTAGCTAATTTTTACAGCAGGACAGCTAAATATAATGCTGCTATGAAAAGGCTTGAAAAAATACAGGATGATTTTAGCGATATTATCAACCCTGACATACAAAAAAAAATAGATGTCATTACGAAACGATGTAAAAATAAACACTGGATCCATAAATTGTAAAATTTAAAAAGAATATATCCATATATGATTTTTATTTAATCTTTAATTAAAAATTACTTGACTTATTATTTAATATAATAAATTATTTATTTAATAATTATTTGTTTAATAAAAGCCTTTTTGAAATGTTTTTGATTTTTTAACACTTCACCTATCTTAAGTCTTTTTCTCTTAAGTCTTTTTCTCTTAAGTCTTTTTCATTTTATTTTTAAAAATTTCTTTATATAATATTTAGTTATACTTCTATCTTTATATCAATATTTATACTTAAAAGCCCAAAGCATATTACTAATCCAAACATATTTTGTTTAGATGTTCCTGATTCCCATGACGATTATCCCGCTGAAAAGGGTTATCAGTTATGGAAAATATATATTAATACATGGGCTGATCTTGACCATGTATAGTTCAATATGATTGATGATGCAACTCTAAGAGCAGCTCAAAAAGACCCGAAACAGTTTCAGGAGGTAATAGTCAGGGTTGCAGGTTACAGCACACATTTTATTGATATCAGCAGAAAGATCCAAAATAACATTATTCAAAGAACTATTCAGGACATTGGTTAAACTCAAGAGTGTATGCTTCAGGGGCATGCAGTTATTAATCCAGATAAAAAATTTAGGAGGTATTGCAATGCAAGCACAAGAAGAAAAAACTTACACACAAAAAAGTATTGAAGAACTTGAAGCTCAAAAAGAATGGTGGTGGGCAGCTGAGAAAAAAAGGTCAAAAAGACTTGACTATTTAAGGAAAGCTGTCTGGAAAACCGGCCGCAAAGGCGGCATGTATGAACCAGGGGTCAAAATAGAAATGGAACGGCCTATTTTATTTACTGAATCCTGGAAACAGAATGAGAATGATCCCAATATAATGAGACGGGCAAAGGCCGTATCATATGTTTTGGATAATGTATCAATATTTATTACGGATCAGTCCCAGCTCGTTGGATATCTCGGCAGCAGCCCAAATAATATTATGTGGTATGTGGATATGGCAAGCTGGTTTAATGAAGAAATTTATAATGATCCAATACTGGTTCCGGAGCCTGAAAAAGAATCACTAAAAACGATAGCAGACCTTAATAATTATTGGGGAACAAGAGACAGCCTTGGAAGAACACTCAGGGACCTTGCACCGGATGAATGTGTAAAAGCCATGAGCACTGCGCTTATGTGGGGAATCCCATTTGGCGGAAGTTTTGGTTATGCAGGAAAAGATTTTGAATACCTGCTTAAAGGGGATAGAGGATTTACAGATATCATAGATGAGATACAGGACAGGATTGATGAGGCTGAAGAAAAAATAGATGGTAATCCAGGACCTGATATTCTCCCTCTTTATGACAAGCTTATAAACTGGGAGTCAATGCAGATTATCCTCGAAGCATGCATACGTATGGCGAGACGTTACTCAAGGCTGGCGCGCATTATAGCTGAAAATTTTGAGTCAGGCTCTAAGCGTAAAGAAGAACTGCTCAGGATTTCAGAGACATGCGAGCAAATACCTGTACATGCCCCAAGAAACTTACAGGAATCTTTACAGTATGATTTTTTTATCCAAATCTGGACCAGATATGAAGACTGGGAAGGGGCATGGCCATGCCGTCCTGATTACTATCATGGAAAATTATATAATAAAGATGTCAATATTGAAAAAAATATTACAAACGATGAAGCCATTGATCTTGTGGGCGAATTTTTGATTCGTGCTAATGAAGTCGGGCAATATCTCCCACGTCTTGGCGCAGAAGCTCTGCAAGGAATACCTGGAACTTATGTCTGGACATTAGGCGGAGTGAATCAGGATGGAAGCGATGCGTGCAATGACCTGACTATTGCGTTCCTTCAGGCCGCAAGGCTGGTAAGGGTATCAAACCCAACCTTTGGTTTCAGATGGCATCCAAAGGTAAAAGACGAGGTTATGAGAGAAGTTTTTGAGTGTATACGCCATGGGCTTGGTTATCCGAGCATACGCCATGATCCGATTCTTATAGCAAACGGCATGTACTGGCACGGACATCCGTTAAAGGAGATGAGGACATGGGTGCATCAGGCATGCATGTCACCATGCCCCACGACCAAACATGGAACACAGCCGGCCCGGATGGCATCTGCAACATTAAACTGCGCAAAGATGATAGAATATGCACTCCATAATGGATATGATCATTGTATAAATATGCAGATGGGTCCAGAAACAGGGGATGCAAATCAATTTACAGATTTCGAGCAAATCTTTGAGGCATGGATTAAACAGATGGAATGGCTTATGAATTTTGCTACACGGATTGTGAATATTGGCAGGATTAAAAGTCCAAAATATTATGGCCGTCCATTTTTATCAGGGATTTCAGAAAGATCAATTGAAAATGGTCTTGATATTCTGAATCCTGAAGGCGAACGGGGCAATGCATGGGTTACATTCTTTACATGGGTTGAAAATGCCGACAGCCTTGCAGCCATTAAAAAACTTGTATTTGATGAAAAAAAATACACGATGAAAGAGCTCCTTGAAGCCTTAAAGAGTAACTGGGACGGGAAAGAGGAAATGCGTCTTGATTTTGTTAAAAATGCTCCCAAATGGGGCAATGATGATGATTATATCGACGATATCATGCTCAGATGCTTAAGAGAGGTGGCAAGACATTCACAGGAGATAAAGTGTCCTTCCGGCAACAACTGGCCTGCTCTGCCGGAAAATGTAAGCGGGAATATACACTGGTCTAATTTGGTTCATGCCCTTCCAAACGGCAGAAAACTTGGTGATGCCCTTTATGATGGTGGAATTTCACCGGGGCCTGGACTCGATAAAAAAGGCCCTACCGCTGTTTTAAAGTCATGCGGTAAAATAGATCATATTACAGATGGCCGGGCATTTCTGT
>DAOWOC010000123.1 GCA_030642225.1 Deltaproteobacteria bacterium | reverse complement strand
TCCATAATATCGGCTACGGTCATGTTCGGATTCCGTATAAGGGCGATCAGCGCATCCACAGGAGAATACTTTGATAGAACGTCCATTATTAATTTTACTTGATGGAAACAATCTTCTTTACCGCTCCTTCTGGGCGATTAAACAGCCGTTAAAAACATCATCAGGGCAACCTACCGGAGCTGTTTTCGGTTTTACAAACACACTTAAAAAAATAATGAATAACTATGATTTCAAGTATATAGCAGTGGCATTTGACCGGCACGAGGATACGTTTCGCAAAAAAATATACCCTGAGTACAAAGCCAACCGCCAGGCTATGCCGGAAGAACTTGTAAGCCAGATCCCATATATAAAACGCATTACAATGGCGCTCGGGGCGATGTCATTGGAAAAACCCGGATTTGAGGCAGATGATATTATCGCTACCTTAAGTCAAAAATCATTAAACCAGGGAATTGATGTAGTAATAATCTCAGGAGACAAGGATTTACTCCAACTCGTCGGGCCCAAAATAAAAATCTTTGATCCTTTAAAAAATATAACTTTTAATAAAGATACTGTTTATGAACGCTTTGGGGTTAAACCGGCCAACATCTTAGACATGCTTGCCCTTATGGGTGACAAAAGCGACAATATCCCGGGGATTCCAGGGATCGGGCAAAAAACAGCAACAAACCTTATTGTGAAATTCGGCTCTATTGAAGAGCTCTTATCGCAAACAGACAGGATTAAAAGCATAAAACAAAGGGAAAGACTCAATAAATATGCTGATAAGGCGATTTTAAGCAAACGTCTTATCACCCTGGATACCAATGTCGACCTTGATACAGACATTGATTCATTAAAATTTACAGGCCCAAACATTATAGAGCTTGAAAAAATTTACAATGAGCTTGAATTTCATAAGTTTAAACAGGAACTCAACAAGACAGCCCATAATTCCGATATTATTAATAAAAATAATAAACAGCCAAATAATTATACCCTTGTTCAAGATGAAACAGGGTTAAAAAATATGATCATTTCTCTGCGCAAGGCCGGCAGATTTGCAATTGATCTTGAGACAACATCATTAGACTCGATTGATGCTGAGATTGTTGGACTTTCATTCTCCATAAAACCTTATTCAGGATGGTATGTGCCAACAGGTCATATCGGACAGGATCCAATAAAACAGCTCTCGATTGAAACTGTTTTAAAAAATTTAAGGCCTGTATTATCTGATCCGGCTATCAAAAAGATCGGACAAAATATTAAGTATGATATATCATGTTTAAAAAAATACAATGAAACCATCCTGGGCATTGATTTTGATACAATGATAGCGGCCTATCTTCTTGAGCCTGACAACCGCAGATACAACCTTGACAGACTCTGCAGTATATATCTTGGAAGACC
This sequence comes from Deltaproteobacteria bacterium, assembly GCA_030642225.1. Taxonomy (GTDB): domain Bacteria; phylum Desulfobacterota; class DAOWOC01; order DAOWOC01; family DAOWOC01; genus DAOWOC01. Next base: position 3,430 of record DAOWOC010000123.1, on the reverse strand, counting down.
CAAAATATCTTACAAAGAAGTAACCGGGCAAAAAAACAAACAGATTGGGTTTGAAAAGGTATCAGTTAAAGATGCACTTCAATATGCTGCTGAGGACGCTGACACAACCATCCACCTTTATGAGGTTCTATCGCCTCTCCTCTCAAAAAACGGGTTGGAGCCTGTTAATATTAAAATTGAAATACCCTTAATTGAAGTACTTGCAGATATGGAGGCATGCGGGATAAAGGTTGATCCGAAAATGCTCGGCATAATGTCAGATAAGATGTCTATTGAGATTGAATTATTATCCAAAAAGATCTATGAGATTGCAGGACATCCTTTTAATATTAATTCTCCCAAACAATTAGCCGAAGTGCTCTTTGAAGAGATGGGGCTACCGGTTATAAAAAAAACAAAAACAGGCCAGTCAACAAATGTAGAGGTCTTAAACCAGCTTGCCATGCAGCATCCATTGCCGGAAACAATACTGGAATACAGATCACTTTCAAAACTAAAATCAACCTATCTTGACGCCTTACCCAAGCTCATACACCACAAAACCAAAAGGCTGCATACATCCTTTCATCAGACAGTAGCAGCGACCGGTCGTTTGAGTAGCAGTGAACCGAATTTGCAAAATATTCCTATCAGGACAAATTATGGGAAACAAATAAGAAAAGCCTTTGGTGCAGAAAAAGGCTGTCTTTTCCTTGGCGCTGATTACTCGCAGATAGAACTCCGTGTATTAGCGCACTTTTCAAAAGATCCGAATTTTGTGGATGCTTTTTTAAAAGACGAGGATATTCATAAAGAAACGGCCTCTAAAATTTTTAATATACCACCTGGTTTAGTAAATCAGGAGATGAGAAGAAAGGCCAAGACAATAAATTTTGGGATTATTTACGGTATGAGCAGTTTCAGACTTTCAAGGGAATTAAAAGTCCCCCCCGGGGAAGCTAAACACTTTATTGATCAATATTATGAAAAATATAAAGAGATTAAATCATTTATGAATATTGTTATTAAAGAGGCAAGAAAAAACGGGCTTATTACGACCTTGGCAGGCAGGCACAGGATACTTCCAAATATTAACAGCAAAAACCATAACCTGAGACAATTATCCGAAAGAATAGCTGTTAACAGTGTAATACAGGGGAGCGCCGCTGATATCATAAAAATAGCAATGATTAACATTCATGAACACATCAAGGCATCAGGGTCAAATGCACATATGATCCTGCAAATTCATGACGAACTTATTTTTGAACTTCCGGAAGAAGAATTAGGCTCCTTAAAAAAACTTGTCAAAGATAAAATGGAGAGCGCATGGGAACTCAATGTCCCTCTAACTGTTGACATGGCATGGGGGCAAGACTGGGCAGAAATTCATTAATTACCTTCTGAAATTACTAATAATTTCTTTTTTAATTGAATCATGGGGCATATCCTTGGGGATAAATATACGCAACTTTCCTTTTTGCTTTAACAAATTATGTGTCTTGATAATTTCAATAGACCTTTTTAGACCATCATTGGGGTTATAGGACTCATGAAACAATTCGCCGCGATTATTATTATAAATCAGGTCAATCTGTTTTAATTTCTTCGTCCATTTAGATTCTTCAAAATTTATAATAAGAAGCAATTTCTCCAGCTCCGGGGTTGAAAGAAAAATCTCAGGACCCAAATCCGATATATTAACTGATGGGAAAAAATCATTAAACTGTTTCAAAAGATCAAGGATATCTACCAGCCCCACATAACTTTTGCTTGGTATTAAATTTATAGATGAATTAAACGTATAAATCTTATTATGATATGCCCAGATCAGGATATCAACTATATGTTCACTTGAATATATACGCTTGTCAACCACCCTTCCAATAACAATATCATCTTTGGAAACACTTCCGGTATAGAGTTCCCATACATTTTTTTTATTTTTCTTTTCTATATAATGAATAGTAAGCCTCAACTGTGCCAGATTATTTTCATAAAAAGTCTTTAATCTTGCAATTTTCCGGGGACCTGGCTGGTATAAACTGAAAATCTTCCCGCCCAGGACGGTCAGATCCATATCACTTATAAGACTTGGGCTCCCCATCTCTTTATGAATAGCTGAAATCTTTTTATATGATTCGCCCATAAATTCTATAATCTGATTACCAAAAGCAATGATTCGATTAAACTCCCAATTTTCAAAAGAATTCATGAGTTCAATTTCATCACGATTCCAGCCCCAATTCCTTATCATCTCTGCAGCTATCTGCCTTCTTCCTAATTTTACATGCCCAAGTACCTCGCTATAGGTAATCTTAACACCCATTTTCAGATAAAAGGCTCGCTGCAAAAGTGCTACGGCATAATCTCTGGAAGACTTTCTGTAAAAATTCAGAACCTCATCAACAAGCAAAAAATATGGATCAATCCCTTCGGCCACACCCTGTTGGCTTAACACCTTCCGCTTTAAGGTTATTGAAAGCGGCTCAACCTTACCAGCCTCAGTAATATATTTTTCAAGAAGACCCATTTTAATAATTGACTTATCAGGCTCTTCCATGGCCTTGTTCATCTGCCACAAAAATGCCCCGAAAAACTCTTCTACAGGTATATTATTAATATGACCGATATCTATTAGGTCTTCATTAAAAATACGGGTTAAGTCCTTAATTTTATCCTTAACATAAAGATATTGGCTATCGCTAATTCCTGCAGGACATATCCACCAAAGAGGCACCTTCCCCTTCACAAGAAACATTGTACGGTAAAATTCTTCTTTTAATAATTTCCCGAGAGCGCTGCCACAACTTTCGCTATCTGCATGTCCGAAAATATTTTTCTGGGCATCCTTTTTATCAACAATAAAAAGTGAAACAAAAACCTTATAGGTCTTATATGCCCAATCCACTAATAAATCGGCCTTTTGTGTAAGCAGATTTATATCAAGATGTGAAGGCAGATTCTCTGAATCAATAATAATCCAGTAATCAAAATCTGATTTTCTGGTATGGGCTACAGAACCGATTGATCCCATAAGTGTCAATGATTCTATTGCAGGCTTGCCAACAAAAGGTTTAAAAAAAAGGTCAGACGGTGAAGAACTAAATAATACGGATTGTATCTCATCACGTTCATCTTTTCTTATATTAAAATTATATATACCAAAAGGCACTGCATTTGATGGAATATAACCTGGCAAGCCTTCATGGTTTGTATGCAGCAAATAAGGCAGACAAATAAAAAGCACGCTTTTTGTTATTGGTAACGTTTCAAGAATATCTAAACGACGCTTTTCATTATATAATTTAAAATATCTTATATTATTAAACAAAATATCTTCAAGATTTTCAAAATCAATTTCCATATTACCTCACTCTTATGCCTGAAATTTTAAAAAAAAATTATCGACTAATTTTAATTTTATAATTTGGGTTAAAGAAGAGTCAAT
>DAOWOC010000372.1 GCA_030642225.1 Deltaproteobacteria bacterium | reverse complement strand
TCTTGATAAAAAAGGGCCTATGTATACTCTGTACCAGCGGCCTTTATTAGGAATGGTTTCATTTATGGCCATTGCCTTAATCTTTAATTTTTTTAATCTATCTACATCTTTTAATGCATTTTGTTTATTTTTATATGAGCTGACATGTAAATAATAAAATTTTGATATGGCGCTGCAATTTTTAATAGGATAAAAAAACGCTGTATATGATAATATTGATATGGATAAAATCCATATTATAACCTTGTACTTTTTAGCAGGCATGATAAAAACTCTTTTAATTTTTTGGTTTAATGTGAAAAAGGTTAGCAAAAAACGATTTAAAGATTTATTATATTTTAACAATAAAACAAAAAAGGATAAATTTAAATGAAAAAAATAGAGGCCATTATAAAACCATTTAAACTTGATGAGGTAAAAGATGCATTAATGGAAATAGGTGTAAAGGGGATGACCATCAGCGAGGTAAAAGGATACGGCAGGCAGAAAGGACATAAAGAAATTTACAGAGGTGCTGAGTATGTAGTGGATTTTATCCCCAAGATTAAACTTGAGATCATAATGCCCTCATCACAGGTTGATGCAGCAGTTGAAAAAATAAGACAGGCCGCCAATACAGGAAAAATCGGGGATGGAAAGATTTTTGTTCTGCCTGTAGAGGATGTAATACGTTTGCGCACAGGTGAAAGGGGCGAAGACGCAATATAATAATTTTATTTTTACATTGGAAACCAGACCATTCGGGCCGGGTCAGAGTAGAAATGCACGATCGTGCGTTTCTACTAAAATGGGCTAAAAGTAAATTTCCATCCCACCTCTTTAAGGATAATCCACATCTGATTTTTAAAGCCAGAATTTTTATTTGCCTGTTCATGGCGGGGTAGTCATAATCCTTGCCCATATTTTAATAATTTCAGAACGTATGTCCTTAAACTCATCTATGTCAACGCAGGCTGATTTTCCCCGCAGGTTTAACCTGTGGAGTCTTGACCGATAGGCAAGATAGGCCTTTTTAAGGGTTATGGCATCTTGTTCCGGGATAATACCAGCCATTGAAATCTCATCTAACTGACGGACATTATCAGTCCATTTTAACAGGCCTGGATTTGTATGGGCATTTAAAAGAATAATATATTGAACCATAAACTCAATATCAATAATCCCTCCCGGATCATGTTTAATATCAAATTTATCTTGTTCTTTTCCGGCATTTTCTTTTCTCATGCGCTGCCTCATGTCCTTCACTTCTGACAAAAGGATTGACGGCTGACGGTCTTTTGCAATAACCATTTTGCGTATTTTTGTAAAATGTTCTGCAATATATGGGTCACCTGCAATTATGCGCGCTCGAATTATAGCCTGATGTTCCCATGTCCATGCCTTATTGATCTGATAATCTGAAAAAGCATCGATATTTGACACAAGAACCCCAGAATCCCCGCTTGGTCTTAAACGCATGTCAATTTCATACAATACACCTGAAAAAGTACGTGTAGTTAAAATATGAATAATACGTTGTCCAAGACGTGAAAAAAACAGCCCTGTATCTATTGGAACCGTTCCCTCAT
>DAOWOC010000312.1 GCA_030642225.1 Deltaproteobacteria bacterium | reverse complement strand
TTTATAAGATCAAAAGGCCTTCTGATTTTTTAAATATTTCCTCAATTAATTATTTGATTTATAAGTCAGTCTTGTTTGACGGAAAGCCTGAAGCCCTTGCAATCAAAAATATGGCGCTGCTTTTATTTAAGACCCAGGCAGACTTGTGTGAATGGTTAGAGAAAATGAAAAAAAATCATGAACCTGGAATTATATACCCTGATATCTCACCAATTGAAGATAACTTAATAAAAGAATATATTTCTTTACTTAATAGTGCAGGCAAGCAAATTGGAGCCAGTATCCAAAACATAAAAGAGTGTTCTAAAATATCGGATAAATAGATATGACCAAAAATATTGCTGTAATAGGAACAGGCTACTGGGGTAAAAATATTGTCCGTAATCTTTTTGAACTTGGCTGCCTTAAGAGTATTTGCGAGCGTGATGCTGACAGGATAAAGGCCATGTCAACTCAATATCCTGATGTGAGCATAACGGCTTCATTAAGCGATATTTTAAATGATTCACTGATTGATGGGGTTGCAATATCAACCCCTGCTGAAATGCATTTTAATATGGCAAAGAAATGTCTGCTCGCTGGTAAAGATGTTTATGTTGAAAAACCTCTATGCCTTACTGCTGATTATGGGGAAAAGCTGGTAAAAATTGCACGGGATACAAATAGAATATTGATGGTAGGACACCTGCTTTGGTACCATCCCGCGGTTATAAAACTAAAAGAGATGATTGATAATGGCGACCTTGGGAAATTACAGTATATTTATTCAAACAGATTAAACCTCGGCAAGATAAGACGGGAGGAAAACATACTCTGGTCTTTTGCACCCCATGATATTTCCATAATTCTGGGTTTGATTGGTGAAGAACCTGATGAGATCACAGCTACGGGAGGGAATTATCTGCATAAAAAAATAGCTGATGTTACAATGAGCTGTTTAACCTTTCCATCAGGCATAAAAGCACATATTTTTGTTTCATGGCTGCATCCTTTTAAAGAACAGCGACTTGTAGTGGTAGGTGAAAAGGGCATGGCTGTTTTTAATGATGTATCACAGGACAATAAGTTAATTTTTTATCCTCATACCATTACATGGCATGGGCTGGAACCAGTGCCTTCAAAGGCAGAAGCAGTAAATATTGATATTGAAAAATCAGAACCATTAAAGTCTGAACTCTTCCATTTTATTGATTGTATAAAAAACAGAAAAAGGCCAAGGACTGATGGTGAAGAAGGTCTAAGAGTTTTAAAGGTTTTACAGGCATGTCAGGATGCCCTGGAAAAAGAATATTCTTTTGAAAAAAAGGCTGGTGATGGACATGAATCTGTTTTTATTCATGAAACATCTGTGATTGACCAAAAAGTAAGGATCGGCGCTGATACAAAAATATGGCATTTTTCGCACATTTTATCGGGTTCGGTTATTGGTACAAATTGTAATATCGGGCAAAATGTGGTCATCGGGCCAGGTGTTCATATTGGTAATGGCTGTAAGATTCAAAACAATGTAAGTGTTTATGAAGGGGTTGTGATAGAGGATGATGTTTTTTGTGGACCGAGTATGGTCTTTACCAATGTTATAAATCCCAGGGCATCTGTCTCCAGAAAAAATGAATTTAAAAAAACTCATGTAAAAAAAGGTGCGACAATCGGGGCAAATGCCACTATAATATGCGGAAACCAAATTGGCAAATATGCATTTATTGCGGCAGGAGCGGTAGTCACAAAGGATGTGCCTGATTATGCCATGGTTATGGGGAATCCTGGTAGAGTGAAAGGCTGGTTCTGTTCATGTGGAGAAAAATTAAGTATAAAAAACAGCAAGGCACAATGCACTGCATGCAAAAAGAATTATATTCTCAAGCAGGATATTTTAAAAAACCTTGACTCCTGATAATTTTAATTCGGTGTAACTACTCAGGTGGATAGGTCAAAGGTTGAAGACTATATGATAAATGGTGAATTGTTCTTTCAATAATGGCAGTTTTAGATTTTTTGTTTGAAATTTGATTTTTTGAATTTGTAATTTATTTGTTATTTGCTGCTTGTTATTTGTAATTTGCGTTTAGTTTTTGGTGCTTGTTAGGATACCATATTGTTGGGCGTAGGCGAATTGACCACAACCTAAAGGTTTGATACTATTTAATTATGGCACTGATCCTGGAAATACGTACAAAGATTAAGAGGCGCCATTACGAATACTCCAAACATGCTGTCGATCAGAGTATTATCCGCGACATAAGTGTGGCGGAATTGGAGGATGCAGTGG
>DAOWOC010000157.1 GCA_030642225.1 Deltaproteobacteria bacterium | reverse complement strand
GGGGCAGCAGCGGATTTGAACCGCTTTCCCTTTTCCTGTTATTAATTTTCAGGATATTTTTAACTGAAAAAGTTAATAAAAGCTTGTATTTTCTTGCTAATTATTTGAACAAAATGACTTTTTTGCGAAATTATTTGTACCTGTAGAGATTGTAACATCTTAATAAACAGGGTTAAGTGCCTTTGCATACCAACCTACTCGATGCCCGCTCCCCTGTCAGGTCGAAGACAAGCTTTGCAGGGATACATGAGCTATATAAAGTGTCCTGCTTTGTCAAGATAGTAGATTAAGCAGGGCACTTTATTATTTCAGCTAAGCATATAGACATAAATAACTATTAATTTTCCGACTATTAAAGGTCCCGTTAATTAATATAAGAAAATCAGGAATACCCGAGGGGATTCATATGAATATTTATCAAAAATTGAATGTTAACTATAAAAATTTAAAAACAACAAAAATTATCGTATAAAAAAACTTTGGGGATGTGTTGTAGCGCCTTGCTTTTTAACTTATTAAAATAATTACGTTTATTTTTTTATGCGAAAGTCGGGGTAATGAATTCATAAACAGTCGTCAAAATATGGATTTAAAAAGAGGGCGCTGATTTTTTCAGCCATGCCTTGCATATTAGATTTTATGCAAGGCGATAAGGAAAAGGGTTTAAAATTTTATAATCAGATCAGCCTGGATGCGGTCTTCGTCCTTTTTTCCGCTTATTTTTTCATTTTCTCTTTTTGTTGAAAAACCGGTCATTGCAATTTGAATATTGTCGGTAATGCAATACCCTGCCTTAATACAATGGCCTTTGTTGTTTGTGCCGCCACCGTGAAAATCCGAATCAACAAAGACAGCTGGAAAGGCATAATCTTCTAATTCCTGATAGAAATATTTAATTTGCCAGTCATGCTGTTTCTTTTTGTTGCCTATTGAAAAACCTAAAAGCCAGCCCTCGCCACGGTCATCGTCTTTATATGCTGAAAGTTTTCGAGGATCGCTGTCACCGGGATCAACGCCTTTTGCAATCAATTTTTTTATATCTGCACCCTCATTTTTCAAAAATGTTCCAAAGACTGATATTGGAGACAAAGGGGTTTTTACCTTAATCCTGGCATTTGCTTCAACACACCTGAATTTGTTGAGAAGCTCTTGATTATGATCAAATATCATCTGCTGGCTGTGTTTGTTGTTATATCCTAAAAATTCAGCCTTATCTGATAAAATACCGGCGTCCCATCCCATGATATGCAGATTTTGAAAATCATAATAAGTGCCTGCAAGTTCAATACTCATGCCTTTTACGGGTTTTATTTTAAGCCCTCCCTGGCATACTAATACAAGAGGATCCCTGTCGGTTGCTTTAAGGCTGTATTCCTCAATAAACCATTGTCCGAAGTTTGAAAAAAATGTCAGTTGGTCTATAATATCTATTGTGATTTGTTCTGTATATCCCTCAGGATTAACATCAGAATCCCATGTCAAAGATGTTGTGAAAAGTGGATTTTTTTGTTTTCCTGCTGTCATTTTAAAGAAATCTGTGGGCTCCCATGATGCATAAGCCTTGTCAATAAAGATTTCTTTTCCCCTTGCATGTCCATCATAGCTTTGGTTAGTGGTATTCTGATAACCTGAACCGCTTGCCAGTCTTATGCCGACCTTTACTGTTTTAAGGGGCGTGGCATCTAATCCAAGACGCAACCTTAATCTTTCCCGGTTGCGCACATATTTGTCAACATCTGCGCTGCCTGATTTTTTTTCTTCACGCCATTGGGAATCATGCCTGATCCTTATATCACCCTTGAATTTTAATGAGCTAAGAAGCTTTAATGTCCCGCCATCTTTTTCAGCCTTTAGCCTTTTGGCTTCTTCTTGTGTGATTACCCCCTTATTTAATAAGACATCAATAATATCTTCGGCATAACTCGTACCTGTGCTCAGATTAAAAAGTAGAAAAAATATTGCAAAAAATATAACCTTTTTCATCTTTATCTCCTTGTTTAATTATTTTGTAATAAATAAGTCCAATTACTTCCATGAGTTAATAATTTACATATCACCTCCTTAATATTAAAATTATGTTTTTTCTCTTTTTGAAGATTTACAAAATAATTGTTACAAAAAAATTACAGCAATATGGCATTTTATGATGAGATTAATTTTTTTTTATAAATTAATGGTTCGCAGATAAGGACAAATTTTACCTTTTTGTTTGACACATTAGCCATACCTGTTTAATATTCTTGAAAATATTTTACTATGTTTTGAATTTTCAAAAATCACTATTAAATTATCACAGTAACAAGCCATTTTTCTTAAATACTCTTTTTAATTAGTGATTTTGATTTATTAATCAATCAAAGAACAGGATATGGAGGACCATAATGTTTGAGGCTGATAAATTGAAACAGATTAAAGAGGAACAGGACAAATGGTCGGAAACGGTTTCAAAGATGACTGCCAAGCGTCCTGAGCGTAAACCGGATTTTATTAATACGTCCGGTATCCCTTTAAGCAGGACATATACCCCGTCTGATATTCAGGATATGGATTATTCAAACGATCTGTCTTTGCCAGGGGAATATCCCTATACAAGAGGTGTGCAGCCGACCATGTATCGTGGTCGTTTCTGGACCATGCGTCAGTATGCTGGTTTCGGGACAGCGGAAGAGACTAACGAGAGATACCGTTATCTGCTTGGAGCAGGACAGACAGGCCTTTCCGTGGCCTTTGATCTCCCTACTCAGATAGGTTATGATTCCGATGACATGATGGCGCAGGGCGAGGTCGGCAAGGTCGGTGTTGCCATAGACTCGATAATGGACATGGAGATACTGTTTAATGAAATACCGCTTGAAAAGGTATCGACCTCTATGACTATAAATGCGCCGGCAGCTGTTTTGCTTGCAATGTATATAGTTGTAGCAGAAAAGCAGGGCACATCCATGGATAAATTAAGGGGAACTATTCAGAATGATATATTAAAGGAATATTCATCGCGTGGCACATATATCTTTCCTCCTAATCCTTCCATGCGTATTATAACCAATATTTTTGAATTCTGTTCCCAAAATGTTCCTCAATGGAATACCATCTCAATATCCGGTTACCATATGAGAGAGGCTGGCAGCAATGCTGTTCAGGAAGTGGCATTTACCCTTGCCAATGGCATAGCTTATGTCCAGGCTGCAATAGATGCAGGGCTTGATGTAGATAAATTTGCTCCAAGGCTTTCATTCTTTTTTAATGCTCATCAGGATTTTTTTGAAGAGATCGCCAAATTCAGGGCAGCAAGAAAGATGTGGGCCAAAATAATGAAAGAGCGTTTCGGGGCAAAGGAACCAAAATCTTTAATGCTTCGTTTTCATACCCAGACAGCCGGGAGTTCCCTGACTGCTCAGCAGCCGCATAATAATATTGTCAGAACTGCTTTCGAGGCCATGTCCGCAGTATTGGGCGGGACACAGTCCCTGCATACAAATTCCATGGATGAGGCTCTTTGCCTGCCTTCTCAGCAGTCTGTACAGATAGCTTTGCGCACCCAGCAGTTAATTGCACATGAAACAAATGCCGGTGATGTTGTTGATCCGCTTGCCGGTTCATATTATATTGAAAGCCTTACACAGGAGATTGAAAAACAGGCATTTGACTATATTAAAAAAATTGACAGCATGGGCGGTGCTCCCGAGGCAATCCAGCAGGGTTATGTGCAGCGGGAAATACAGGACAGCGCTTACAGTTTTCAGAAAGATATTGAGAAAAAAGAGCGGGTTATTGTCGGGGTTAACAAGTTTCAGATTAAAGAGCCGCCCCCAACCGGTCTTTTAAGGGTTAATCCCGCTGTCCGTGATTTGCAAATTGCCAAGATCAAAAAATTAAAATCAGAGAGGGATGAGGCAAAGGTCAAATTATGCCTTGATACATTGCTCAAGGCCGCAGAATCTAAAGATAATCTCATGCCTCCAATTATTGATGCAGTTAAGGCAATGTCCACGCTTGGAGAAGTATGTGATGTGCTAAGAGGTGTTTTTGGTGAGTATAAAGCGGATTTAACCATTTAAAATAAATAATAGTTGCGGAGGTTATAAACATGGCAGATAGGAAAATACGGGTATTAGTGGCAAAACCTGGCCTTGACGGTCATGATCGCGGAGCCAAGGTTGTTGC
>DAOWOC010000185.1 GCA_030642225.1 Deltaproteobacteria bacterium | reverse complement strand
GGATATGTCTTAAAACGTTCCAGAAAAGTTGTATAGTGCTGTTCTGCAAGGATTGTAGTCGGCACCAGGATTGCTACCTGTAAACCGTCCATTATTGCCTTGAAACATGCCCTTATGGCGACTTCGGTCTTTCCATACCCTACGTCACCGCAGACCAGCCTGTCCATGGGTTTACTTGAGGTCATATCAAAGAGAACATCATCAATTGCCTTTAACTGGCCTGGGGTTTCTTCATATTCAAAAGAGGATTCAAATTCCCTTAATTCATTATCAATTGGGGAAAACTGGTGTCCCTCCTTAAGTTTTCTTGTCGCATAAATTCTGATCAATTCCCCGGCTAATTCCTCAATAGCCGCTTTTGCCCTGAGCTTGGCCTGTTCAAATGTTTTTTCTCCAAGGCTGTCAAGGGATGGGTTTTCATTATCCATCCCCATATATTTCTGAAGCAGGTTTAATCTGTGCACAGGGATATACAACTTGTCATTTCCAGCATATTCCACAAGAATAAAATCATTTGTAATGTCATTGATGACAAGACGTGTTAATCCTTTATACCTTCCAACCCCATTGTTCAGGTGTACGACAAAATCTTCTTTATTTATCTCATTAAAAGACTGGATAAATGCTTGCGCCCCTGATACAGGTTTAATTACAGTCCTGCGCCTCTTTTTTATACCGAATATTTCATCCTCAGTAATAAATACAAGATTCTCAGACGGCCATTTAAAACCATGTGTCAGGTGTCCTTTAATTATGTGAATACCTGGTTTACCTGAAGGGAAATGGAACGTATCAAGGGTCGCCTCTATGTTGTATTCATCCATAATAGATGCCAGCCTTTTCCCCTGGTTGTCAGTATGACATATAATATGGATATTATTTGCATTTTCAATTAATGCTTTGATTTCTTTTATAAAAGGCTCCAGCAGACGTCCCTGAGAACTGGTCTTGTGTATATTAATATCTTTATTTAGTAAGATACCGAAATCAAGGGCATCTTTGTCATGCGTGGCATCCGGTAAAATGGTTTGAATGCTCAATGTTTGATATGACAGGAGTTTTTCCTTAACCTCTGCCCAGTCCATGAATATTTTCTCAGGTTCTGGAAAAGATCGTGAGGATAATAAAGCATTAGTGTATTTTGTTTTTATCTCCCAGATAAAACGTTCTATCGCAGGGCCAAGTTCAATAGATTTATTTAAGATAATTAACGAATCCTCAGGGATATAATCAAACAGAGTATCAGTGACCTTATAAATCCAGGGGAGCAGGTATTCTATGCCGCTGCAAAGTATCTGCTGGCGGAGATCAGATGCAGCGTGGTGGATCGCATCATTTGAGATATCTTTTTCAAGGGCATTGATAAGCATTTGATGAGCTGCTATTTGGGCACGTTCTTTGGTCAGGATTATTTCACTTGCAGGCAGTATTTCAATCTCATCTAATGTTTCAAGTGAACGCTGGCTGATTCTGTCAAATAATCTTATGGATTCAACATTATCACCAAATAATTCAATTCGTGCAGGATGTTCATACATTGGGGAATAAAAATCAATGATACCGCCTCTTACAGCCATATCGCCTGGGGATTCAACAATAGAGGTTGAATAATAACCTATTTCTACAAGATGTGCTATCAGGGAAGTCCTGTCGATTTCCTCATCTTTGATTATGATATCAATTGATCCAGATAGTATTTTTTTTGGGATTAAACGCTGAATAAGAGCGATTACCGGCATGACAATGATACCAGGTATCCTGCCGACTGTCAGACGATAAAGGATATTCAGCCTGCTCGCTACTCTATGGCTTGACGGTGATTGCATATCATATGGTTTGCCATCATATGTCTCAAAAAAAAGAGCATCGCCATTGAGATCTCCTGTATCCTGATTCAGAAAAAAACATATATTATTAAATATTGATTGCGCTTCCTTTTGCGTTGCAGTGATCAGAATCAAGGTTTTTTTTGTCTTGTTAAGTGATGAAGAGAGGATGAATTCTAAGGCAGAACCATCCACACCCGAGACAAAAAAATTTTTTTTGCCCGTATTCAAAAAATCGATAAAATCATCCAGTTGGCTTGAATTTATATTATGCAGGTCTAAATCTTGTGTATCCATTATATGTATTTAAAATAATGATTTAAGATGAAATTTCAGTATATCTTATTAAGGTCATAAGATAGCTAATACACAAGACCGAGCTTGGCAAGGAAAAACATGATCGATTATTTTAACTCAAAGGTTTTACAGCAAATTGTACCTGTTCTGTTTATCAATATTTTCTTTTAAATTGACAAATCAAGAGAAAATTAATAAGCTGCTCACAATGTGAAATTATGTACTAAATCGTTAATAAGGTTAGATGCTGATGCTCTCAATAGAGGAATTGGCCTGAAAATAATTTCAAAAATGATGTGATCAATAAAAAAATTTTCGGATTAAGTTTATATTTTTATTTACTTTTTCCTTATTTTGGGAATATAATCAATCGTTTTTTTAAATATAGAGTTTTAATGTTTTCAATAACTTATTAAATTAGTAGTGATTGTAATTATTGTTGAATATTTTTTTAAGTTATTGCTTTTATAAACCATATTAAATTTTTGAAAGGGGGTGTTCTATTGGCCTTTGAGATTACAAAACAAAAATATACCGGCAAGGTTAAAGAACTGGTTTTAGGTTCAGGTGACCATGCAATTAAGGTTGGGGGGGAAAGTTGTTATCCTTTTTATACATTTGAAGGCGAAATCCCTAATCCTCCGGTTATTGCGATGGAAATATGGGATCATAAACCAGAGGATTGGGCGCCGGCATGCTTGAAACCATTTGAAGATGTAGCGGATAATGCCGCTGCATGGGCAAAAAAATGTGTTGAGGAATATGGCGCGGAAATTATTGTTTTGCAGCTAAAATCAATTGATCCAAATGGGATGGATAAATCAGCTGATGATGTGGCGCCTATTGCCAAATCTGTTATTGATGCAGTTGATGTTCCTGTGGTAATATGGGGCGTTGCCAGCCATGAAAAAGATACCGAGGCATTAAAAAAGATAGCTGAATTGTGCGATGGTCATAATATAGTTATAGGTCCCCTGGAGGAGGGTGATCATAAAGCCATTGGAGCGGCTGCATTGGCATATAAACATACCGTCGGTTCTTCTTCTCCTATTGATGTTAATTTGGCCAAACAGTTAAATATACTTCTTGGTAACCTTGGGATACAGGATGACAAGTTGATTATTGATCCGACTACCGGCGGGTTAGGGTATGGAATGGAGTATTCCTACTCTGTTATGGAACGTATTCGTATGGCTTCTTTGATCCAGGGTGATGATAAATTACAGAATCCTATTATCAATAACCTGGGTAATGAAATATGGAAGTGTAAAGAGGCAAAACAGAGCTTTGAAGAAGCTCCGGAGCTTGGTGATCCTGAGAAGCGAGGTATCATGATGGAGGCTATCGGAGCAGTGGTCATGCTTTTGGCTGGTTCCAATGTTCTGGTTATGCGTCATCCTGAAGCTGTTAAACTGATTAAGGAATTTATGAAAAATTTATTGTAACCTTCTATAAAGTTAAAAATGTTGTGTAAAGGATAATGTCTAAAAAATAAGGTATGAAACCTTAACTGAAGTAAGGAGAAAAATTATGGCTAAGGAAGCCAAGAAACCGAGTGACTTTTCGATAGATCCAGCAACAATTGCGATGTTGGAAAAGGGTCAGGCAGATGGTATTGAGACAGCCTTTGAAAGGGCTGAGAGGATTAAGGCTTGCCCTAT
>DAOWOC010000114.1 GCA_030642225.1 Deltaproteobacteria bacterium | reverse complement strand
GATCTCTCAGCACGGTACCCAAATCATTGAACACTTCTCCAAAATCAGGTTTTATCTCCAATGCTTTTTCTAAAAAAAACCTCTGCTTTATTCAACATGCCCAGGCTTTGCAATATACTGCCTGCGGTTGAATGGATTGCCGCACAATCAGGAGCTATGCCAGCTGCCAGTTCATAACATACAACTGCTTCTTTTGTTTTTCCCATACCTGCATAAGCTTTGCCCAGATTGTCAGCGGCTTCGAGATAGTCCTGATTGATATGCAGGGCTTTTTGATAACAGAATACCGCCTCGTCCTGTCTATTCCGTTCATTATATATCACGCCAAGATTATTATAGGCCTCGGCATAATCAGGCTTCAGTTTTACAGCCTGCTCATAACTTTCAATCGCTTCATAAAAAAAACCTGCACCTTTTAACGCATTCCCAAGGTTGTAATAATAGGCCGGCTGTTGACAATAAATATCAATGGCACGTTTAATCAAAAATAGAGCCTTTTCATTATTCCCCTGCTGATGGGCAATCACACCCGAAAGATGAAGCGCATCGGAATTATTCGGATCGTAAAAAAGTATTCTACTGTAAATAAAACCTGCTTTTTTCAAACGTCCGGATTGATGAAATGCCGCCGCTCTCTTCAACTCTCCGGTTGTATCATATGATAAGTTAGTCGAATTCATACAGAAGACCTAAGAATCCATTCTATAATGAGAACCCAGGCTTTCCTTTCTTTTGAGTGCGCTCTCAACAACCAATTTGCCTGTTAATATCATATTTTCAACTCTTGACATTACTTCTGAAAAACCTGATGCGTCAGCTAAAATCGCTTCAAGTTCATTCCCCATAATTTTTAAAATCTTTCGGCTTTCTTTTAGCCCTGCTTCCCCCCGGATAACCGATGCGAACCTCTGCATTGTCTTTTTTACTTTATTTTCCATGGCTGATATCAAAAATCCGGTCTCCTGATCCATATGAAATGAGTTAACAGGTTTATCATATTTCATCAAAGCTTCAGGCATTTTTGTTTTTTCCATTTTCCGGGCGCGTTCAGCCGCATTCTTACCGGCTATCCGACCAAAAACCTGGGTGGCGGTCATCATAGACCCGCCGACTCTGTCCGCGCCGTGTGGTCCGGACGCGGCTTCACCCGCCGCAAACAGCCCTTTAATGGTAGATTCGGCATTTTCATCAATAACAATTCCCCCATTAAAGGCATGGGCATAATGGTCAACTTCAAAACGTTTATTACCAGGCCCATTATCAAGCATCCCATTATCAACCATCTCATTATCAACCATCCCATTATCAACCATGTAGGCCTTTTCGCCGGACTGCCGCGCTTTTGCGACGGCAAAATCGACTTTACAGGATAAGCCCCTGCAACTGAAAGGTGCATGAGTTGCGCGTTGAGCAATTGCAGCAGCCCTTACATGCTGATCAGGAATTTCGCCTCCTAAAAGATCACCGTCCCTGGAATCGATTAGCTGCAAGCCTGCATCGATCTGATTAACAGGCAAAAACTGTCTATTACCGTCTATTTTCAAACCCGGCATAAATTGAATAAACTCCATATTATTCAATTCGGCGCCTGCTCTACAGGCGAGAGCATATCCATCACCGACACTTAGCTCATCCACCATATTATGCTCAAAAACACCTGCTCCGCCTCCGGCAGTCACAATTATTGCTTTTGACTGAATCATTATCACCCTGTTATCGATAAAAGCCCAGGCGCCCCGGCACTCATCTTCGGATATGATTAAATCGACAATATATCCCGTCAAAATTTTGACATTGCACCTATTTAATTGCGCCAAAAATACCTTTCGTAAATTTACAATATCTTCAGTTAAATAAGCACGGTTATAATTGCTGAAACATCCCTTTGCCCTGATATAATTACCATCAGAGCCTTTTCTGAAAGCTACGCCGTATAAGAGAAGATCTTTCAACCTGTCCCCTGATTCCTCAACCAGTATTTTGACTAATTTTTTATTACTTACCCCGAGTCCGGCAGAAATTATATCGTCATAAAAAAGGTCAAGGTTTGCATCCGTGCGCTCATCACCGACCAGAGCCTGAATGCCCCAGCCATTGGAAACATTAGAAAATGTTGAACCGCAATAAGTTATGCGTCCCTTTGAAATGATCAGCGCTTCAGCGCCTGCGGCGGAAGCGGCTATGGCAGCCCGAATACCGGCGGCGCCCGCTCCGATTATCAATACTTCAGTAGATATTTTTTCCATTTTAAAAATATTTTAAAGCAGTAATGTTAACGATAGCAGCAAATAGTATGCCAATAAAAAACAGACTTGAAAAGATCCGCTTTGAATGAAACCTGCAAATATTAATATCCACTTAATGAATGGATAATGATTGACAGCATAATGCTATTGTGCTTTTATCGCAACCAGCTGGTTTGAGGCTCTCTGAAGAATAAAAATTTTAACCGCTGGAATGAATTGCCCAGATACAATGAGATACAGTTAATAGCCAATGATACAGCCTTTTAATTCAAAATATCTGACTCCCACCAAATATTTGCGAAGTTTGTCAATCTTGATGTGCATTCATCACGAATCGACTGTCAGTCAAAACACCATTGCCGAACGAACCTGTTTAAGCAGTTCTATGGTTAATAATTATATAAAAAAACTCAAGCAGGAGAAACTGATCACTGTTTCCGGCAAAACCAATCGAACCCAGTCCTACCATTTGACGCAATCAGGAATGAAATATTTAAGAAAACATCTGTTGGCCCATTCGGCCAGTGTTGTGCAGATTTATATTGAAATTAAACGAGAAATTTCAGCTATTTTAAAGAACTTCTGTGATGAAGGCATCAGCACGGTAGCCTTATTCGGCGTGGCTGAAACCGCAGAGGTGGTATACGCTGCAATTCAAAACACGGCATTAAAAGTTGTCGATGTTGTGGACAGTGATATTATCAAGCAAGGAAAAATATTCAACGGCTATGTTATCAAACCACCGCAACATTTAAAAAAGATTAAGCCTGACGCAGTGGTGATAACCTCCTTTGCATGGCAGGAAGAAATTTACAGTAATATCCGGCAAATTATCGGTCGGGATATTAAAATTATTAAATTATCCGATATTTAACGCAAATAATTTTAAATGCATTCTATTAAAACCGGAAAGACTAAAATCGGCAAAAATTTTCCAACCTATATTATTGCAGAAATAGGCATAAATCATAATGGGAATCTTAAAACCGCATTAGAGTTAATTGATGCTGCTGTTTCTGCAGGTTGCAACGCAGTAAAATTTCAGAAGCGCACCCCTGATCATTGTGTACCCGAGGACCAAAAAAAAATAATGCGGGATACACCATGGGGCAGGATGACCTATCTTGCATATCGGGAAAAAGTTGAGTTCGGGTTCAAAGAATATGTGGAGATTAACAGCTATTGCAAAAAAAGGGGCATTACCTGGTTTGCGTCATGCTGGGACAAAGCCTCAGTCGATTTTATGGAACAATTTAATCCAATTTTTTACAAAATCGCATCCGCATCCCTGACGGATGATAACCTGCTGAAATATATAAACAAGATGAATCGCCTGACGATTCTGTCCACCGGAATGTCGACCATCGAGGAAATTAAACATGCCATAACCCTCTTGGATCAGAAACGTTTGCTTATATCTCATACCACCAGCAGCTACACAGATAGACCCGAAGAACTAAATTTGCGGATGATCAAAACATTACAAAAAATGTTTGACTCTCCGATCGGATATTCCGGGCATGAAGAAGGGCTTACACCTACTATTGCGGCGGTAACACTCGGTGCTTCTTTTCTGGAACGTCACATTACATTAGATCGTACAATGTGGGGCAGCGACCAAAGGATCTCTTTAGAACCTGCTGAATTAAAACGGCTGGTACAAAAAATCCACATTATCGAAAAGGCCCTTGGTGATGGTGTCAAGCACCTTTACGACAGCGAAAAAGAAACAATGCTCAAGCTGCGAAAATATCGCCCGGCGACTTAATCATTAATATCCGGATTCATATCTGAAACCGTAAATTAAAAAATTGCATAAACATAAAATTATAATTCTCTCGATTTGTAACCGAGGAGGCGGAGCTGGGGGTAGAAGATACATGATAAGAATCGTGCAAAGGCAGCCTGAGGCTGGGATGCTAAAATGTGAAATTATTTTTGAGTGAGCCCTAAGACTGTTGCCCGCATTTCCATCCCCAAGGGAAAAGACAAACCCTACTATACAGTCAGAAACAAATACTTTGTTCGAGCCGGCAGCACCAAACGGATAGCATCAAAAGAGGAGTTGCTCCGGCTGATTTAAGTCGTCAGCTATTTGTTCTCTCATTGACAAGTGCTTATGCGATCGTTACTATATTTCTCCAAATTGCTAAAAACAGCACTTTAAGGAAATATAATGCGCTATAATGAGTTCAGAGAGGCCTTTAAGCCTTATACTGTATTCTCTGTGAATGATATCAGAAAGGTAGAAAGCCGTTTTCATGTCAGAAGGCTGGTAGAATGGCAAGATAGAGGATATATTAAAAAGATCATACGGGGATATTATGTATTTGCGGACCTAAGGCTGGATGAGAATGTTCTTTTTGAAATTGCCAATAGAATCTACAGCCCCTCTTATATTTCTTTTGAAATGGCGCTTTCATGTTACCAGATGATACCGGAAAGTGTTTATGGCCTGACTTCTGCCACAAGTCGAAAGACAATGCTTTTCAAGACCAATGTGGGCGACTTTATCTACCATACCATACGTCCACGGCTGCTTTTTGGTTACAAATTGGTTGATTATAATGGAAGGAGATTTAAGATCGCCGATCCTGAGAAGGCGCTTCTTGATTATTTTTATATCAATACTACTATAAAGTCAAAAGATGATTTTGCAGAAATGCGTATTAACAAGGAACAATACTTGACCCAGGTG
>DAOWOC010000198.1 GCA_030642225.1 Deltaproteobacteria bacterium | reverse complement strand
CCCTGATTTTAAATGCAGTTGTTCCCTTATCAGCCTTTTGTGGCGCAATATTATACTGGATTGTAATCACTTTTGCATCCCAAAGGCTTTTAAGGTTTAAGGTCTTTTTTGAATTTTTATCAAAAATATCCTATGAAATGTATCTTATACATTTTGTCGTTATCCTGATTTTTAAAAAGTATAATCCAGTGGGATTTTCCTATATCTTTGCATTAATTACTATTTTAATCCTGTCCATTATTATACAGAAAATCACATCATCCGTTGTCCGGATATGATTAATAGTTTTTATATTGTTAAGCATGGAAAGAATAGAGGATGTATAGACATATGAAAAAATTATTATACATTATTTTTATTCTTCTTGTGGCAATCCCTGTGTTTGCAGGCCAGATTGATGAACCTGTAAAGGTTGATATACAGATAAAAACATCATCTGATCCCAAATTTCTTGAGATGTTGATCAAGATGAAGATAATGCCAGGGGTTCATGTCTATTCATCAGGAGATAAATCCTTTGGTATATATGATAATCTGGTAACAGGGCTTGGAAGGGCTGAGATTAAACTTCCGCCTACAAAAGAATACAAGGATTTTGACGGTAAAAAGATAGAAGTATTCAGTGGTGTAAACAGGATAATTGTTAAAAGGGCATATCTTGAGAAAAACAGGGATTTTAAATTATCAGGTTATTTCAGTTTTCAGGCCTGTGATGATAGAATTTGCTATCAACCCAAAAGCATAAAATATGATTTTAAGGGGACGAATTCAGGACATACAAGGGTTGTTGATAACAGACCCAAATTGCCTTTTTATGAAAAAGGACTTTTCCTTGGTATTATTGCTTCATTTGCAGCCGGGATGCTTTTAAGTCTTACACCTTGCGTTTATCCAATGGCTGGTATTACCGTTGCTGTGATAGGAGGAGCTGGGGTTAAAAGTAAAAAAGAGGCCTTTTTGCTGACATTTGTATATGTGTTTGGTCTTTCACTTGTTTATGCGTTTACAGGTGTTCTGGTAGCGTTATTCGGCGGCTCGGCAGCGTCTTTTATGCGTTCGGCATGGGTTCTTGTTCCAGTAGGTATAATTTTTTTACTCCTTGGCGCCTCAATGTTTGATATGTTTTTTATCCAGACCCCTTCTTTTTTAAGCTCAAGGATTCAGTCATTTTCCTTTGGAAAAAGCAATTCCATGGCAGGCATTTTTTTTATAGGTGCGCTTTCAGCCTTTGTAGTAGGTCCGTGTATATCCGGCCCGCTTTTAGGTCTTATTGGTTATATAGCGAGCACGGGAAGTGTTGTAAAGGGCTTTGCCTATCTTTTTTTTCTTGCATGGGGTATGGGGCTGGTCCTTTTTGCAGCAGGCACTTTTTCCGGATTTCTTCCGAAGGCCGGTGTCTGGATGGAAAGGATTAAGCATTTAATAGGGATTGTCCTTATGTGGGCGGCTTTTTATTTTATGAGGCCAATAATAGGCGACGGTATTTTTTTTACAGCAAATATTGTTTTTCTTGCCCTTGGACTTGAGGAAGCAGGTTTGTTTAGCATCTCCAGTATATCCGGTAAAAAAAGGGCGCTCCGGCTTATTACAGGCGTTCTGATCCTTGGATGCGCTGTTTATTATACATTAAATACAAATGAATTCAGATTGGAAACAAAAAATTATAAGGTTGAGCTTGCTGATATATTAAAAAGCGATAAACCAGTTATCCTTGATTTTACAGCGCCCTGGTGTGTTAACTGCAAAAAGATTGAAAAAGAAATCTTGAGCCGTCCTGATATCATGGAGAGGTTAAAAAGATTTAATATTGTGCATGTTGATTTTGATTCCAATGCGGATTTAGTAAAAGAATACAATATTATTGGGCCTCCTGCCATTATTTTTATTAATAAACAGGGGAATCAGGAGGGTGGAACTATTGTAACAGGTAAAGAGTTTGAAAGACGATTGTTTGAAAAGGATGATTCGGGTTGAAAGGAATTTTCCAGGAATCGGAGATGTATTTTAAAAAATATCAGGGCAAGGCACAATAGATGTTATTTTTTAAGATTTAATATTGATGATTAAGATGATATTATAAATAATTGATAAACAGATCCCACTTAATTAAATTAATACTATTAAATGACAGATAAAAAAGAAAAAAAATCAATAATCAATATTATCTGGATAAGTCTTGTCTTTTCCAGCATTTTCATAGCCCTCTTCACCGGCAAGATGGAGGCGCTGACAAATGCCTCTTTTGAATCCGTCAAAACCGCAGTTACTCTTGCCATAGGCCTGGTTGGCGCGATGGCTTTATGGCTTGGCCTTGTAAGGGTAGCAGAGGATGCCGGGCTGATGACCGTTATTGCAAGGCGGCTTAAGCCTGTTATGAGCAGACTCTTTCCTGATGTCCCTCCGGAGCATCCTGCCATGAGCGCCATGATAATGAATATGTCTGCAAATATCATGGGGCTTGGTAATGCAGCTACACCGCTTGGCATAAAAGCCATGCAGGAACTTGATAAATTAAATCCGTGCAAGGGAACTGCAACCAATGCCATGTGTCTGTTTTTAGCGATCAACACAAGCTCTGTCACTATCCTGCCATTAGGGGTTATAGCTGTAAGGTCTGCGGCCGGGGCAGGAGACCCGGGCGGGATACTTTTGCCTTCATTCCTTGCAACCGCCATTTCCACTATAACGGCTATTATTGCCGCTACATTTTTAGCGCGAATAGATAAAAAATATTCCAATAAAAAATATTTCAATATAAAAACAACTGAAAACTCGCAGGAGGATGCAGGTGATCCGTCGGATGACTGCAAAGTAATAGAGCCTGCAAGGCCAACCGGTTGGAAAAGGATGCTTGTCCCTGTTTTTATAGGAATATTTATCCTGGCGCTTGGACTTGAGATTTTAAGACAGATTAATGGCAATGGCGGTTCCGTATCGTTTTTGACAAGTATTACTCACTGGCTTATTCCTTTTATAATTGGAATATTAGTGGCATGGGGAGTAAGTCGGGATGTTCATATTTATGAATCCCTGTGCGAAGGCGCTAAAGAAGGATTTAATGTGGCGCTTAAAATAATCCCTTTTCTTGTTGCCATTCTTGTGGCTATCGGTATGTTCAGGGCATCGGGCGCACTTGATATCCTGACCAGTATACTTTCCCCTGTTACAAAAATTATCGGCATGCCGCCTGAGACATTGCCCATGGCTATTGTCCGCCCGCTTTCAGGATCAGGGGCATTCGGTGTAATGTCAGACCTTGTGGCACGCGAGCCTGATTCACTTTCTGCATTTATAGCCTCAATTATGCAGGGTTCCACTGAAACGACCTTTTATGTGCTTGCAATCTATTTTGGGGCAATCCAGATAACACGTATTCGTCATGCTGTGCTTGCAGCGCTTATTGCTGACGGGGCAGGTATCCTCGCAGCAGTTTTTCTTGGCAATATATTCTTTCGAGGTTAAAAAAAGACAATTAAAGGGTTGTCTGAGCAACAATAACCCTTTGAATATCCGAACATCCCATTACAACCTGGGCGCTGATAGCTACTCGAT
>DAOWOC010000308.1 GCA_030642225.1 Deltaproteobacteria bacterium | reverse complement strand
AGAGTCCTGAAGATGTGGAATCATTGTCCGGATTGTCAGTTATTGCCGCCATACCATCCATATATACTACAAGGCAGAAGGTTCTTAAAAAGATTAATCTTGTGGCAAGTATAATTTTTGGTATTATATCTTTTGCTCTTTTTGCTGTATTTGCAGTTTTAACCATGACGGGCGTTGAACCCACATATGAGTTTGTTAAAAAATATGTAAGCATTTAAGGGCGGTTTACAGTTGACGGGCACAACAAAACATGAAAATGAGATGGCATTTTATAAATTAGTAGAATTCCCTAATTCATAAGAGCCGATTTTCAAAATGTTCAATTTCGTTCGAGGTCAAGAAAGGCAAAAAATTTTAACCGCAGGAATACACTCCCGTATTTCGAGGATTAAAATTTTTTCCTGACGCAGAGATCGGGCGAAAGGGGTCGTTTTGAAATTGGCTCTTTATTATTTCTTTTTATCAAGTGCTGCCCCTGAAGCAATCAATTCATTGATCTGTTCATCAGAATATCCCAATTCACTAAGAATTTCACGTGTATGCTGACCTATCTTTGGAGAATCTGATACAACCTCAGGCACCTTGCCGTCACGGAAAATAGGATTAAGTGGAAAAGTTATATCGCCGCATTCAGGATGATTAGTGGAGTACATTATGCCGCGTTCCTTTACATGGGGATCATCAAGAGTATCTTTTACAGTATTAACAGGTGAGCATGGAACACCTGCCTTTCTTAATCTGGCGATTATATCTTCGGAAGTGTAATTTTTCATTGCCCCCTGTACGAGTTCGTTAACCTCGTCTCTTTTTGCCACACGGCCCCTGAAAGTTGCAAAATCTTCCCTTGCAAACAGCTCTTTAAGATCAAAGGAATCACAAAACTTTTTCCAGAAATTATCTGTTGAAACGCCTATAAAGGCATAACCGTCTGATGATTCATAAACCTGATATGGAGCAAAGAGTAAAAAACCTGAACCTAACCTTTCCGGCAAATCACCTGCCATACAGTATCTTGCAGAAAAAGCAGACATCCATGACATGGCAGTCTCAAAAAGGCTTACTTCTACTCTCTGGCCCTTGCCTGTCCGCTCCCTGTCCATAAGGGCAAGAAGGATGCCCATGTTCAGATACATCCCTGTGCCCATATCAACAATAGAAGGGCCGACCCGCACTGGAGGCCTGTCTGCATATCCGGTACATGCCATAATGCCTGACATTGACTGGGCAACCACATCATATCCGCCTAATTTGCTGTAGGGACCTGTCTGACCGAATCCTGAAAGTGAGCAGTAAATAATTTTGGGATTAATCTTCTTTACAGCCTCGTACCCAAAACCAAGTTTTTCTACAACTCCAGGAGTAAAGCTTTCAATTAAAACATCCGAGTCCGCAATAATTTTTCTTAAAGCCTCTTTCCCCTCTTCCTTTTTAAGATCAAGAGAAATTGCTCTCTTATTTCGATTTACAACTGCGGCATATGCTCCGCCAAGAGATACACGGAAAACATCGCCGTTAGGATTCTCTATCTTGATTACATCCGCCCCCTGATCTGCCAGCAGCATGCTGCCATATGGCGCAGCGAGTGCATGACTTAAATCGGCAACTTTAACTCCTTCCAGTGTTTTTTTTTGATTTTCCATAAGTTTTAACCCTCCTTCAAACTATTTTTTCGTTTTAGCAACAGACCCCCTATCATATATATCTCAGACAAAAACTTCAACACACAATTTTCCGAAAGTTCCCAGATTTTCACAGACATGAATTCCGCATGATTTCATTGCCTCAATTTTCCCCTGACCAGTGCCGCTGCTGCCGCTTATAATAGCGCCCGCATGTCCCATCCTTCGTCCAGGGGGCGCTGTAAGACCCGCAATAAAACCCACAACAGGTTTTGTAACATTATCTTTTATAAATTCAGATGCGTTTTCTTCTGCATTACCGCCAATCTCTCCAACCATAACTATACCGGTGGTTTCATCATCCTTTTCAAAAGCATCAAGAACATCAATAAAATTTGTGCCGTTTACAGGATCGCCGCCTATGCCTATACATGTTGTCTGGCCTATCCCTTGACTGCTTAACTGATCTACCACCTCATATGTCAGGGTGCCTGAACGGGAAACCACACCAATGGGGCCGCCTGGAGTATGTATTGGGGCAGGCATAATTCCTATCTTGCACTCTCCTGGAGTAATAATTCCAGGGCAGTTTGGCCCGATAAGCCGGGATTTTGAGCCAAGCAGACAATTTTTAACCTTCATCATGTCCATAACCGGAATCCCTTCTGTAATGGCCACAATAATTT
>DAOWOC010000220.1 GCA_030642225.1 Deltaproteobacteria bacterium | reverse complement strand
CAGGAAAAACTTTTCTTATATAATGGAACGCACTATCTCCATCATTTGCAATATAAGTTATAAATCCGGCGTTCTGAAAATGATACGCTATAAGATCCGCAATATCCTTTTCATCTTCAACTATGAGTATTTTATAAGATTTCATCCCCACCAACTTATGAAAAATTGTCTTTAATTAAAAATTTCTCCTGAATCTTGACCTTAATAATATAGCAATAATATTAATTCCAAGCACCATAACAATAAGAACCAGCACTGTGCCATATTGAAGCGGTCTGGTCTTTGCAATATCAGTCCCTGCTGTTGCGAGTACATAAATATGATAAGGCAGGGCCATTACCTCATCAAATATGGATGCCGGAAGCCTTGTTGTATAAAATGCCGCGGCTGTAAACATTATAGGGGCGGTTTCACCTGCAGCCCTGCTTATCCCTAAGATTGCCCCTGTCAGCATCCCGGGAAACGCAGCCGGCAGGACAACCCTGGAAATAGTCTGCCATTTACTTGCGCCAAGCGCAAGAGAAGCATCCCTTAAACTTTGAGGCACGGTTTTAAGAGCCTCTTCTGATGTTCCTATAATTACCGGCAGGATAAGAAATGCAAGTGTTAATGAGCCTGAAAGGATAGAAGAACCAAATCCAAGGAAAATTACAAAAAATGCAAGGCCAAAAAGTCCAAAAACGACTGATGGCACACCAGCCAGATTATTTATTCCAATTCGTATTATACGGACAAATTTACCCCTGGATGAATATTCATGCAAATAGATTGCAGAAGCAACCCCAAGCGGGAATGCGATTAAAACCGCCCCGCCGGTCAGGTAAAATGTTCCTAATATGGCAGGGAAAATACCCCCTTCGGTCATGGAATTGAAAGGCATTTTTGTTAAAAATGTCCAGCTTATCACGCTCCACCCGTTATAAATTATCAATCCTATTATTGCAAACAACGCAAGAATAATGAGCATTGCTGATGCCCGGATAATAAAAAAAGCAAGAGACTGCTTAATATAACGTCTTTTAATTAATTCCATAACCCCTCATCAAATCACCTGTTTATACCTGTAAGACACATAATCCGCGATAAGATTAAAGATAAATGTAAAGATAAAAAGAATAATCCCTATTGCAAAAAGGGCATAATAATGTTCGCTATGAAAAGGCGCTTCTCCCATCTCCGCCGCAATACTCGCCGTCATGGGTCTTACCGGATCAAAAAGACTTGAAGGAACCATTGCCGCACCTCCCGCCACCATAAGTACAACCATGGTTTCCCCTATAACCCGTGACATGCCGAGGATTACAGCTGTAATTATACCTGAAAGAGAAGCCGGCAACACAACTTTAAGGATAGTTTCCCATTTTGTGGCGCCAAGAGCGAGTGAAGCATCCTTAAGATCATGAGGCACGGCATTGATGGCATCTTCGGCAATACTTGTTATTGTTGGAACAGCCATAAGCGCGAGCATCAATGAAGCATTCAGCATATTCAGCCCCGTAGGAATATTAAAAACATTCTGCATAACAGGCGCTATAACAACCATACCGATAAAACCGATTACAACAGACGGTATGGCTGCAAGCAGTTCAAATATTGGTTTCAGCCATTCCCTTACACCATTACTGGCAATCTCAGCAAGGTATATCGCGCCCATAATGCCAAAAGGCACTGCAAGACAGGAGGCAAAAAAAGTTACTGATAATGATCCCACAATCATTGGGAAAATTCCAAAGTCTGGGCAATCATCTGTGGGATACCAGAGATTGCCCAGCAAAAATTCCTTCAATGAAATAACCTTAAAAACAGGGAGCCCTTCTTTAAACAAAAAGAGCATGATCAAAAAAAGTACTGCAATGGAAATAAAGGCTATTAATAAAAAACCGGAACCGATTATTTTTTCTTTAACCTGTCTTTTACTGATACCTTTATTTTTCATGCCCTGTCCTTTATCAAGTCTGAGGCCCCTGTAAAATTTTATGCATTAATTAATAACAATGATTTTAGAATAATGGCACAAATCCAGCTGCCTTAACAAAACTCTGCCCTTTGGGACTAACAATAAAATTAATAAAGGAAGCTGATTTCCCCTCAGGCCATCCATTTGTAAAAAGGAAAAGAGGACGTGAAATAGGGAACATACCGTTCAATGCAGTATCACTCGTTGCTGTAATACCATTAACCTTAAGAGCCTTTAAATCCTTATTAATATACCCGATCCCTATATATCCGATAGCATATTTATTATATGAAATTGCCTGGGCCACAGCGCCATTAGATGCCTGAAGAAGAGCAGATGGAATTACGCGTTCTTTTTTCAGGACTTTTTTATGCCAGACCTCATATGTGCCGGAGCTTGTATCACGGCTGATTATAACGATTTTTTTATTTATTCCTCCAAACTCTTTCCAGTTCGTTATCTTACCCGTGTAAATTTTTTTCAGCTGTTCCATTGTAATATTAGTGATCTTGTTTTCAGGATGCACAACAGGAACAATACAATCAATAGCTATTCTGTGAGGCACAGGTAAAATATCTTTCTCGCATGCCAAAGCTATTTCTTTTGCCTTTATAAAACGGGAAGACATGGCAATATCACAGGTTTTATCCATTATTGCCTTTATACCATTTCCGCTGCCACCGCCTGAAACGCTTAAATTCGTATCAGGCTGAATTTTCATAAATTCCTCGGCTATTTTTTGACAGATTGGAAGAACAGTAGTAGAACCCTTGATAACTATACTTGTCCCGCAAAAAGCTGTATTTACGATAAAAACCATTAACAGAACCAGTAACCCTGTAATAAAACCTGTTTGTTTCATCATTGCTTCTCTCCTTTAAATAATAAGAATTTAGTTTAAAATCAGATGACTATTCTATGCCATCACTATTGTTAAAGAATATTAAGTGATAATTTTTTCAGTTTTGTTATGGTATTGTTACAAAATTGTTACATATATTTAAGGATAAGTTAGCGGTAATATAAAATATATTGTGAAATGTTTTTTAAAAATTGTTAAAAAACGATAAATAAAAAATCCGGCCCAAATGACCATGTTTTAGTTATCTCCAAAGGAAATTTTACTTTGTTGGAAGTTCATTAAATATTGGAATTTGAGATTTATTTGTAATTTGGTGCTTGAAATTTGTAATTTCAGACATGAAACTTCAAGGCAAAGCCATCTCTGATATAGCCCAAATAGCCAGGTTTTTAATATAAAAACAAACCTTTACGGGACAACCCATAATCCGCAGTTTTCTGCTTTCTGAAGAACCTTTTG
>DAOWOC010000184.1 GCA_030642225.1 Deltaproteobacteria bacterium | reverse complement strand
CTGTTCTTGCTTTGGGCGGCGCTGACAAGGGGAGCAGGCTGATTGTCGGCCCTGAGGACGGTCAGGCAACACCGTTGTTGCCAATGGAGCATCTGCTTGAAGATGTTCATGAAATAACAGGGACAGGCACTATTTTTCCTGATGAAAAAGGAACCCCCATACTCCATATGCATATTGCTTCAGGCAGAAGGGGGGCGACCATAACCGGTTGTATTAGAAATGGTGTTAAGGTCTGGAAGACCATGGAGATTATACTTTTTGAGCTTGCTGATTCCAGTGGGGTGCGTGTTTTGGACCCTCAAACAGGGCTCAAACTCTTGCGGCCATAGGCAGCAGGAGATGGATTTCGTTTCTTGACCCATATGCTTATAATGTGATAGACACGATTACCTGTATAAATGGGCGGCATTGTTAATTATTAATGTTAATTATTAATCATATTGTAGGTGATTTGAGATTAAAAGGAGAAGGTTATGGAAAGGACATTGGCTATTATTAAACCGGACGGCGTTGCAAAGGCCCTGGCCGGAGAAATTATATTACGTATTGAAAAGGCAGGTCTTAAAATTACAGGTTTAAAGATGGTGCAATTAAATAAAAAGAGTGCGGAAGGTTTTTATGCTGTACATATTAAAAGGCCTTTTTTTGAAAGTCTGACTGGTTTTATGAGCGAGGGGCCGGTTATAGCCATGGTTTTAGAGGCTGATAATGCAATATCAAAGTGGCGTACCTTAATGGGAGCGACAAATTATAAGGATGCTGAAGAAGGGACTATACGCAGGGATTTTGCAACAGATATTGAACGTAATGTGGTGCATGGTTCTGATGCTGAAGACACGGCTGATTTTGAAATAAATTATTTTTTTAATGCATTCGAGCTATGCGCTTAAAGACTTTCATTGTCATGGAGTGATCGGATATGCCGGAGACCATAGCAATATGCGGGGCATCAAATAGCGGCAAGACAATGCTTATCACACGTCTTATACCTGCTCTAAAAGAGCAGGATCTGTCAGTAGCCACATTAAAGCATACCCATCATCAGGATATTCAGCCGGATATGAAACTAAAGGATACAGGCATGCATCTTGAGGCTGGTGCAGGGATGGTGATACTTGATACAAAAGAAGGCATGATTATCCAGCGGTCCAAACAGAATTTTGAAAAACTTAAGGATATAGCAGCCCGTTTTTTGTCACAATATGATATCGTCCTTGCAGAGGGGTATAAAAGTGAGCCTGTCCCCAAGATAGAGGTGTGGCAAAAAAGTGTTGCTGCGAGACCTTTATGTCTTGAGGATAAAAATTTACTTGCAGTTGTATCAACAGATGATCTGCCTGATGGTTTTTCCAATATACCTGTTTTCATGCCTGATGATATAGATTCCATAGTTTCTTTTATTATTAATAAAACTGCAAGGCCTGTGGAAACGTCTTTGCTCCTTCTTGTAAACGGCAGAAAAGTTCCTTTAAAGGGTTTTGTAAAGGATTTTTTAACAGGTGGCATAACAGGTATGGTCGATTCATTAAGGGGTTTTGATGATATGCATAATCTTGAAATCATTATTAACTTAAAGAAGCCGCTCCATTAACAAAAACAGATATGTCTAACAGGTTTTTAAAAGCTATTCTTGATACCATATATCCCCCGCGCTGCACCGCGTGTATGACATTACTGAGGCAACGGGATACAGCTATCCCGTTTTGTGAATCCTGCGCCATGGAACTGCAATTAATATCTTCACCGTTATGCTCAATATGCGGTATACCGTTTGAAGGCGTTGGCATTGATCATCCATGTCATGAATGTATTGATAAAAAAACACCTTTTTCATGGCACAGGTCATGGGCTTTTTATGAAGGTCCGTTGAGGACAGCTGTAATCCGTTTCAAATTTCAAAAGAGGATTGAAATCGGGAGGAATTTGGCAATACCTCTTCTATCTTGCATAAAACAAATCCCTGATCCTTTTCCTGATATTGTAACGCCAATTCCCCTGCACAATAGCAGGTTAAGGCAAAGGGGATACAATCAGGCAAAAATCTTAGTTGAGCATCTTCATTTAAATGGCGTAAAAAAATTATATAATCTTATTTCAAAGGTCATTGAAACGCCGGACCAGGTAGGTCTTAGCGGTTCAGAACGAATGGATAATTTAAAAAATGCCTTTGTAGTGGATAAAAAGGTTGATTTAAAGGGCAAAACAATTCTTATAGTTGATGATGTTTACACAACCGGCACAACAATGCGGGCATGTGCCCGTGTATTAAAAAAAGCAGGGGCAGCAGGTGTCTATGGCATAAGCCTGACAATGCCCAGGCCATGATGTTTAATTTTTAAATGTGAAAATAAATTTAATATGGATAAACAGAGGATAATTGTGATTGGCGCCGGGCCGGCTGGTCTTATGGCAGCCGGGCAGGCGGTGCTGGCTGGGGCAGATACGCTTTTACTTGAGAAAATGGCGCGGCCTGGCCGCAAACTATCTATCACAGGCAAGGGGCGCTGCAACATTACAAATATTGCAAAGACCGCTGATTTTATTGCCCGTTTTGGCAAGACCGGTCTTTTTCTTCGTCAGGCCTTTGCCCGTTTTTTTAATATTGATCTCATGGATTTTTTTACAGGACTTGGCCTGGAATTAATAACAGAAAGAGGTGGGCGAATTTTTCCTGCAAGCGGCAAGGCGCAGGATGTTCTGACAGTTCTTCTGAAATGGCTTAAGGAATGCGGCACGGATATCCAATATTCTTCTCCTGTTGATAAACTTATGACCTGTAATGGTTCTGTTACAGGTGTTGTTTCACGCAGTAAAAAAATTTCATGTGATGCCGTTATCCTGACCACAGGTGGTGCATCCTATCCCGTGACCGGTTCAACCGGAGATGGATACGGGCTTGCAAAGTCTCTTGGTCACAGGATTGTATCAATACGGCCGGCGCTTGTTCCTGTTGAAACATCAGGTAATGTGGCACAAAGAATGGCAGGCCTGAATTTGCGGAACATTAATGTACGCATGTTTGTTAATGGTAAAAGGCGTAATCAGGGATTTGGGGAGGTTGTGTTCACGGAATTCGGGCTTACAGGCCCTGTTATTCTGAAGCTGAGCGGTGAGGCTGTGGATGCCATGCGAGATGGCTGCAAGGTGATATTTTCCTTTGATCTCAAGCCCGCTCTTGATGATAAAAAACTTGATTTGCGGCTTATACGCGATTTTGAATCACGGTGCAATGAAGAGATCAATAGTGTTTTAAGGGGGCTTTTGCCAAAGGGAATGGTGCCTATCTGTCTTGAGCTCATTAAGATTTCCCCTGAGAAAAAGGCCGGTGATATCACTGCAAAAGAACGCAGGCGGCTTCGATGCTGGCTCAAGGATTTTCAAATTGAGGTGACCGGACATCGGCCATTCAGTGAGGCGATTATAACTGCCGGTGGTATAGAGACTCGTGAGGTTGATCCGAGAACCATGGAATCACGTCTTGTAAAGGGGCTTTTTATTGCCGGAGAGCTTTTGGATATACAGGCTGATACAGGCGGATATAATCTGCAGGCAGCATTTTCAACAGGGTGGCTTGCCGGACGTTCTGCAGTACAAAGAGATTAACAAAGCGGTTTATATGAAAAAACATATACTTAAACCTGACAATAATGAGCTTTTAAAGGACATAACAGAAACATTTAATCCCGGTGAAATAGTCTTGACCCCAAGCCGGAGGCTTGCCAATGAAATTCGTCATGTATTCAGGCAGCAGATGGCAGGTTCGAGCAGAAAGGCATGGGAACCCATACAGG
>DAOWOC010000299.1 GCA_030642225.1 Deltaproteobacteria bacterium | reverse complement strand
TAAAGATAAATCCCAATATTCAATAATCAAAACTTTGATATTGTTTTCAAAGGCCGTTTACTTATACAAGTGAACGGCCTTTATTTGATTTTGACTTAATCGCTTTACTCTGTTAATTTATCCCTTTTAAATTTGACAACTTTTTACAAATTTATCAAATTTGATAATTATATATTTTAAGGGATAAAACTTGAATTATTGGCGATCATTAAAAAAATTTTCCTATAAAGAATTATTAACCCCGGGCAAGCCTGCGAGATGGTTTATCCTTTCTATCCTTGTTGGTATTATCTCCGGCCTTGGCGCATCCCTGTTTTTTTTAATGTTTGAATGGCTCCGTTTCTTTTTCATGGGGGTATTAGGCGGATATTCGCCTCCGACACTTGCATCCGAAGATATTATAACCATGCACACCTCCGGTGTTTACCGTCCATGGATTTTAGCGCTTTTACCGGTTATCGGCGGTTTTATATCAGGCTGGCTCGTCTATAAATTCGCACCCCAGGATGACAGCAATGCCAATGACGGCACAGATGCCATGATAAACTCATTTCACAATCAGGATGCGGATATCCCAACCAGAGTACCCTATATTAAAGGCATTGCAGCTATTTTCACCCTGTCTTCAGGTGGAAGCGCAGGCAAGGAAGGACCCATATCCCAGATTGGAGCCGGTTTTGGCTCCTGGCTCGGCAAACTTCTCAAGGTTACAACAAGGGAAAGACGTTCTCTGATGTTAGCAGGCTCTGCCGGAGGTCTCGGCGCCATATTCAGGGCTCCTCTCGGCGGAGCATTGACAGCAGTGGAAGTGCTTTACAAAGAAGACTTCGAGGCTGAGGCGCTTGTACCCTGTATAATTTCTTCGGTTGTGGCCTATTCGACATTTACATTTTTTTTCGGTAACCAGCCCATATTAACTGTTCCCAAAATGGTCTTTACGCGTCCATTGGAACTTATCTTTTATATCTTGCTCGGGTTTATCTGCGCCGGCATGGGAGTTGTCTATGTTAAGATATTCCATACCTGTAAAGAAAAATTTTTTAAAAAACTTCCAATTAAATCATATTTAATCCCGGCAATTGGCGGGATTGGAGTAGGTATAATAGGCTTTTTTTATCCGCACATCCTAAGTACGGGAGCAGGGTGGATACAAGAGGCGATAAGAGGTAATCTTCCATTAAAATTAATGGCTTTGATAGCCCTGTTAAAGATGGTTGCAACATCCCTTACAGTGGGTTCGGGAGCAAGCGGCGGTCTGTTCGGACCGACTCTTTTTATAGGAGCTATGATTGGCGGAGTTGTGGGCGGCATTTTTCATGAGATAGCGCCCAATATAATTGTCAATCCACAGGCATTTGCACTTGTGGGTATGGCTTCCTTTTTTGCAGGTGTTGCAAATGCTCCTGTTGCTTCATTAGTCATGGTTTGTGAAATGACCGGTTCATACGGTCTTTTGGTTCCTTTGCTTATAGTCTCTGTAATAGCAACAATTCTGATCCCCAAATGGTCGATCTATCGCCATCAGCTAATGAATAAGTTTTCATCCCCGGCGCATCTCGGTGATTCAATTATAAATGTGCTTAAGGGTGTGAGCGTAAAAAATGTCTACAATAAGGAACAGGACCTTGTCCCACTTCCTGTTGACATGCCGCTTGCAAATATTTGCAATCTTTTTTCAAGGACAAAGGATTCTTTTTTCCCTGTGGTTGATAAAAATTTCAATCTGGTGGGTATTTTAAGTCTCCCCAAATTAAGGCCGATAATATTTGAAGATTCGCTCTATAATCTCCTCGTCGTAGGGGAACTCATGGAGCCTCCTTTTCATGTTTCCACTGAATCAACACTTTATGAGGCCATGCTTATACTCCTGGATTCGGGTTATGATCAGGTGCCGGTAATAGACACAAATGATGAAATAAGGGGCGTGCTGCATTTCAATGATCTGATGAAAGGTTATCACAATGAACTTATGCGTCTTAAATACAGTGAGAAATAATAATGACATTACATTTTAATAAACAGGAAGAAGCTATTATATCGGCATTGCAGGATGATATGGAAATATGTGAACGCCCATTTCAAAATATAGCTGATAAAACAGGCTTAAAAGAACAGGAAATTATTGATTTCATAAAAAGATATAAGAAGGATGGGAGGATAAGACGCTTTGGCGCAACCCTGCGTCACCGGATAAGCGGTTATGAGGCGAATGCAATGGTGGCATGGCTGGTACAGGAAAGGGATATTGATACCATTGGGATTTTATTCTCAAAAAAACGATTTATAACTCATTGTTATGTCCGCCTAACATCTGAAAAATGGCCATACAATCTATATACAATGATCCATGCAAAAAACAGGGATACATGCTGCGAACTGGCTTTACAATTGTCAGGGGAGTCCGGTATAAACGATTATC
>DAOWOC010000056.1 GCA_030642225.1 Deltaproteobacteria bacterium | reverse complement strand
GGCATTGCAGAGTTCTCAGAAAGAATCTTTTTCTCTTGGATGGGCCTGCGGTTTTTTGCACCATATTATCACCATGTACTGGGTCCCTCCTGCAACGGCAACCAATGGTAATATCCCGCTTCCTGCCGCCTGGGCAGCGCTTATAGTTTTATTTATCTATCTTGCTCTCTTCTGGGGGATTTTTTTTGCACTTGTTTCAAGAATTCGGGGAACAGGTTTTTTAATATGCCTTACCTGTCCTATTCTATGGGTTGTGCTTGAGTTTATAAAAGACCATATTTTAACGGGGATACCATGGCTTAATCTGGCATATACACAACCGCCTGCTTCACCTCAATCGCAGATTGCGGATATTCTTGGCATCAGCGGCATAAGCTTTGTGCTGATAATGGCAAACAGCTCTGTTGCCCAGGGTATTTATGCTGTTATAAAAAAGAAAAAATGGAAATCAATCATTGCACCATTTTTAATATTTATCCCTGTCTTAACCTGTGTCCTCTGGTACGGACACAACCGGTTGCAGACCTTTAATAATATCCCTGCAGGGGATACCATGAAGGCTGCAGTGATTCAGGCCAATATTCCCCAGGATGTTAAATGGAGCAAGGAATTTGTCATTGCCACGATTGACCGTTATACAAGGCTTACAAAAAAAGCAGCCCAATATGCGCCGGATCTCATAATCTGGCCAGAGACAGCAACACCTTTTTATTTTGGCCATAATAAAGAAGAAACAGCCTATATGCTCAAAAATCTTGAATTTATGGATGCCTTTCTTTTTTTTGGGACACCTTCATATACTTATATAAATAATAAGCTCGTGTTTTTTAACAGGGCATATCTGCTTGATAAATCAAAAAATAATGCAGGGATATATGATAAGGTTAAACTTGTACCATTTGCAGAGTATGTCCCATTAAAAAACATGCTTTTTTTTATTGATAAACTTGTTGCAAGTGTTGGTGATTTTATGCCAGGGGGAGAACACTTTCTCATGGAATTGAATTCTTTTAAATTTGGCACACTTATTTGTTATGAGGCGGTTTTTCCATCTATTGCAAGAAAATATTGTAATAATGGGGCGAATTTTTTAATAAATATTACAAATGACGGGTGGTTTGGCACAACATGGGGGCCTTATCAGCACTCCCATATATCCCGTTTCAGGGCTGTTGAAAACAGAATTTTTATGATAAGGGCTGCTAACACAGGCATCAGCGGTTTCATAGGTCCTGATGGCAGGTATAAAGCGATGCTTAACCTTGAAAAAGAAGGGTTTTTAGCATATAATATATCGTTAACAAGAACGAATATCCTGCAAGGGGACACAAGAACTTTTTATACAAAATATGGTAATTTATGGGTATATGGTATGATGATTTTATTTATACTTATTATGGCCATAAAACCAGGGAGAAATTTTCAATGATAAGAACAGACCTTTCCGGCGTATATGACAAGATTGGGGCACTCAAAAACAGATTTGCCACGCTGCGGGGTCATCTTTGACCTGGATCAAAAGACTCAAAGGTCCAAAGAGATAGAGTCAATAATCGCAAAGCCGGCCTTTTGGGATGATCAGGCTCTATGTAAAAAAATATTGCAGGAACGTACTCATCTAAATAATTTTCTTACAACACTTGATAATATTTCATCTCTGATTGATGATGTAGAATTATTTCACAGCATGGCTGTTGAAGATGATGATACTGAGGCATTTAAGGAACTTCCATTAGCTTTAAAAAATCTTGAAAAAAAGATCGGGGATATGGAGTTCAGCGAGATGCTCTCCGGCCCCAATGATGATAAAGATGCAATTGTCAGCATTAATGCTGGTGCAGGCGGCAGAGAGGCAAAGGACTGGGTTGAAATATTGCTTCGGATGTATTTGAAATGGGCTGATAACAAAGGGCTGAAGGCCAGGGTAATTGACCATCTCCCAGGGGATGAAGCAGGTATAAAAAATGTAACCTTTACTGTATCCGGTAATTATTCATATGGATATTTAAAATCCGAAACCGGAGTTCACAGGCTTATACGTCTTTCTCCATTTGACACGAATAAAAGAAGACATACATCCTTTGCTTCAGTTTCTGTACTGCCATCCATTGATGATGATATTGAAATCAATATAAATCCGGATGATCTCAGAATTGATGTCTACCGTTCAAGCGGTGCCGGAGGACAGCATGTCAATAAAACCAGCTCAGCCATACGAATAACACATCTTCCCACAGGTATTGTTGCCCAGTGTCAGAATGAAAGGTCACAGCACCGCAATAAGGAGATGGCTTTTAAGGTATTAAAGGCGCGTTTATATGAAATTGAGTCTGAAAAAAAACGGCTGGAGCAACAAAAAAACCATGATGACATGGATAATATCGCATGGGGAAACCAGATACGCTCATATGTGCTTCAGCCATATCAGCTTATAAAAGATCACAGGACACTCGCTGAAACAGGCAATGTTGACGCTGTTCTTAACGGTGACATAGATATGTTTATTAATGCATACTTGCTGACATCCGAAAAATAACAATTTTACAGGTTTATGGATATTTTATTAAAAATATAATTAAAAATAAGGCTGTCCTCTCATGGGCTCTTTATGACTGGGGCAACTCCGCTTTTGCCACCACTGTTATGGCCGGATTCTTTCCATTATTTTTCAAGGGATTCTGGAGCAGTGGAGTAGATACGACAATAAGCACTGCCAGACTCGGAATGGCCAACTCAATCTCCGGCCTTTTTATTGCTATTTTTGCCCCTTTATTAGGGGCCATTGCAGACAGGGGATCATCTAAAAAAAAATTTCTGTTTTTTTTCGCCTATCTTGGGATAGTTATGACTATGGGCCTTTTTTTTGTTGGAGAAGGCAACTGGCCCATGGCGGTATTTTTATATATTTTTGCAGCAATAGGTTTTTCAGGCGGAAACATCTTTTATGACTCTCTTATTATATTCGTATCGCCAAAAAATAAAATTGATATTGTCTCGGCCTTTGGTTTTTCTTTGGGATATCTCGGGGGCGGTATTTTATTTGCCAT
The DNA here is from genome assembly GCA_030642225.1 of Deltaproteobacteria bacterium. GTDB lineage: Bacteria > Desulfobacterota > DAOWOC01 > DAOWOC01 > DAOWOC01 > DAOWOC01. Next base: position 3,682 of record DAOWOC010000056.1, on the reverse strand, counting down.
TAATGTCCTAATGACACTCAGACCTGAGATATTTGGACTTGAAAATGCCGCAAGCGCCATTAAAGTATCATTTATCATGGTGGGATTATGGTGGTCTATCTTTTCCCTGCCTGTTTTTTTCTTTGTCAAAGAACCTGAAGGTCAAAAAGGACTAAGCAGAGGCAAGACCATTACTGCCGGATATCATCAGCTTATTGGTACATTTAAACAGATCCGTTTACACAAAAATATTTTTATATTTCTCTTGGCTTACTGGTTCTATATAGATGGGGTAGATACCATAATAAGGATGGCTGTGGATTATGGTATCTCAATTGGCCTTGATCATTATCAACTTATTATTGCCATACTTATTACCCAGTTCATCGGCTTTCCTGCGGCAATATGTTTTGGCATCATCGGACAAAAAACCGGCGCAAAAACCGCCATATTTATCGCTATTTTTGTTTATCTCTGTATTTCCATATGGGCATTTTTCATAAATCATATATCAGAATTTTACACACTCGCATTTATTATAGGTCTTGTGCAGGGAGGCATACAGGCCCTGAGCCGTTCATTTTTCACAAGGATTATTCCAAAGGAAAATGCAGCTGAATATTTTGGTTTTTTCAACATGGTCGGTAAATTCGGTGTTATCATCGGCCCCATGTTAATAGGACTGACCGGAATTTTTTTCAAATACATGGGGATGAGTAGTGAAATCTCATCCCGCGCAAGCATATCATCTATTGCTATCCTTTTTATAATCGGTGGAATTCTTTTATGTTATGCAAAAGAAAGTGAATTTAAAACATGAGCATATTTACCCTTTCAACAGACATGAAACCGGCCGGAGACCAGCCGGCTGCAATCACAAAACTCACAAAAGGTATTTTAAAGGGTCACAATGGACAAGTCCTGCTCGGTATCACAGGATCAGGGAAAACCTTTACCATGGCCAAGGTCATAGAAAATACAGAAAGACCAACGCTTATAATAGCGCCCAATAAAACACTCGCAGCACAACTTTACAGTGAATTCAAGACACTCTTCCCGGGAAATGCAGTAGAATATTTTGTTTCATATTATGATTATTACCAACCAGAGGCATATCTGCCCGTTACAAACACATATATTGAAAAAGATTCATCAATAAATGAAGAGATTGACAAGCTCAGACACTCGGCCACCCGTTCTCTGTTAGACAGGAAAGATGTTATAATTGTAGCAAGCGTTTCATGTATATATGGGCTTGGGACGCCTGAAGCATATCAGGAGATGATGCTGTTCCTTGAAACAGGCATTCAAAGAAACAGGGATGATGTAATTACAAAACTTGTTGAGATGCAATATAAGCGCAATGATACTGATTTTCACCGTGGCGTTTTCAGGGTAAGGGGCGACAGAATTGATATTTTCCCTGCCTATGAAGAGGAAAAGGCAATAAGGATTGAATTTTTTGGCGACATAGTGGATGCTATCCACGAAATAGACCCATTAAGAGGCGTATCAGTAAAGGAACTTAAAAAGGCCTTTATTTATCCGGGCTCACATTATGTCACAAAAAAATCCATACTAAAACGGGCTGTTATCGCAATACAAAAGGAGATGGAGCAACAGGTTGCATGGTTTAAATCCCAGGACAAACTAATCGAAGCGCAAAGGATATTTGAGCGCACGATGTATGATATTGAAATGATAAATGAAATGGGATACTGCTCAGGGATTGAAAATTATTCCCGCCACCTTACCAATAGAACAAAGGGAGAACCGCCTCCAACATTGCTCGAATATTTTAACAAGAATTTTATTATTTTTATTGATGAAAGCCATATATCCATACCCCAGCTAAATGCCATGTACAGAGGGGATCGGGCACGAAAAATGAACCTTGTAGAGTTCGGCTTTCGTCTTCCATCAGCACTTGACAACAGACCACTCAAGTTTGAAGAATTTGAAAAATTTTTAAACAAAACCGTCTATGTCTCTGCCACACCCGGAAATTATGAACTTGATAAATGCCCGGGACGCATAATTGAACAAATTATCAGGCCTACAGGATTGATGGACCCGAGCATTGAGGTGAGGCCTGCCACACATCAGGTGGATGAACTTTTGGATGTTATAAACAAAAGGGTTGAAAAAGGGGAGAGAGTACTTGTAACAACCCTGACAAAACGCATGGCAGAAGAACTCACTGATTATTACAGTGAAATAGGGATCAGGGTACGCTATCTGCACTCTGATATAATCACCCTTGACAGGGTGAAAATATTAAGGGATCTGCGTCTTGGAAAATTCGACGTATTAATAGGGATAAATCTGTTAAGAGAGGGGCTTGATCTGCCCGAGGTCTCTCTTGTAGCTATCTTGGATGCTGACAAAGAAGGATTTTTGCGATCCGGGCGTTCTCTTATACAGACATGCGGCCGTGCTGCCCGTAATATAAACGGACATGTTATCATGTTTGCTGATAAAATAACCGGGGCAATGGATATCACTATCAAAGAGACCAACCGCAGGAGAAAAATACAAAAGGCCTTTAATAAAAAAAATAATATTACACCGATTACAATCAAAAAGGCTGTATATGATGAAATAGTTTCCGTATCTCAAAAAGATTACATGGATAGCGCAATAGCTGAAACAGGTGAGATATATTTTGATAAAAAAGAAGATATGGAAAAGGCCATACTGAAACTCAAAAAAGAGATGAAACAAAAGGCAGATGACCTGTTTTTTGAAGATGCAATGAAATACCGCGACAAGATTAAAAAACTGGAAAAAACCTTGCTCATTATGGCATGATTTAGTCCATGATTAAGGCTTTTTGATATATCAGGATATATAATAACCATGCATGCTATGCGAATACAGAAAAAGATTGCTCAAACTGTGACCCTGGGATTTCATGCCAGATCATTGGCATATTCGCAAAATAGGGTCTGGGCCCTATTTTATTTGTTGTCAAAACAGGGAATATTTATTTGGTGAAATTATTGATGAGAAAATGGCATTAAATGATGCGGGCAAAATGATTGAAAAAACATGGCACGAAATTCCAAATGATTTTATGAATATTCATTTACACGAATATATAATAATGCCCAACCATATCCACGTAATTATCGAAATCACCACCGTAGGGGCGGATTCCATATCCGCCCTTTCCATATCCGCCCAAAAACCCGACAAGAATAGGTCAGAAATAGATTCTGCCCCTACTTTTTGATGTGAATATTCCTGCAATATCAAAGCATTTAAGCAACATTTACGAAGAAGAAAAATTAAAGATTTATATTGTTACGCTTATGCGTACTGGTTCCATAGCATATTTGGCTATGGATAGGGAGGTGTCTATACTTTAATTGTTAAGCCCTTTATATGATTATCAAATCTTCACTTGACTCTTGTTGATCAAAATGCATTTGACGAACCCGAGGGACAAGCTATATCTCACCTAGTAATTGACCTTTTTAGAAAAATAATCGCTGTCCCTATTTTTTACCGGATTGCGTAATGATGATAACTCATTACCTCCTATTTGATCTAAAAGCTTGCCTGGTTTTGGATGAAATTTTTCCTTTATATGTTCTCTCTTATATGCCATAATAATATATTCCCTTTAAAGCTGTATTAAATACTATAATATCATGTTATAGAGAAAATATATAACGTTATTATACAGATTTTTTTCTGT
>DAOWOC010000360.1 GCA_030642225.1 Deltaproteobacteria bacterium | reverse complement strand
GGTTGGTATTTTTATCCCTGAGGAATATGGCGGGGCAGGCCTCGGTTTTCTTGATCTTGCACTTGTCACAGAGCAACTTTGCAGAATTGACGCGGGGCTTGGGTTATGTATCATAGCTGCCACCTTTGGCTCTGAAAATATATTACTTTATGGAAGCGAAGAACAAAAAAAGAAATATTTTCCAAGACTTGTAAATGGTGAATCTTTATGCGCAGGCGCTTACACAGAACCAAATGCCGGTACTGACGTCATCGGATATAAGACAGCTGCCAAAAAAGACGGCAGTGACTATATAATCAACGGAAGCAAGATGTTTATAACCAACGGAACGCTTGCCGATTTTATGGTCGTAGCCTGCATAACTAATCCTGATGAGCCTAAAAAATATAACAGGATGAGCCTGATAATTGTTGATGCCGATACCCCGGGCATTACAAGAAATAAATTGCACGGCAAAATGGGTATCAGGGCAACAGATACCGCTGAAATAGTCTTTGAGGATGTAAGGGTACCTCAATCGAATCTTGTAGGAACAGAGGGTAAGGGATTTTATCAGCTCATGCATTTTTTTGATTGCACCAGAACTATGGTTGCTGCCCAGGGGCTTGGACTTGCCCAGGGAGCACTTGATCTTGCGGTTGAATATGTTCAGCAAAGGGAGGTCTTTGGACAAACCCTTTATAATTTTCAGGCTGTTCAATTCAACCTTGCTGAAATGGCTACAATGATTGAACTGCAAAGGAATATAACCTATAAGGCCGCATGGAAGATAGATAATGGTGAGATGGACCCGAAACTAAATGCAATGGCCAAGCTGAATTCAGGTATTGTTGCAACAAAAGTTGCCGATATGGCTGTACAGCTTCACGGCGGTTATGGTTTTATGGATGAATATCCTGTCCAGAGATTTTATCGCGATGCCAAGATACTGGATATTTATGAGGGTGTTAAGGATGCGGAAAAGATGACTATTGCGCGTCGTCTTGTTAAATAAGATTTATCATTTTAAAACAGTAATTTAAGTAGTACTTAAAGTAGTAATTTAAGTACTACTTAAAATTCCAAATAACAAATCTCAAAAAAACAAATAAATTATAATGACCAAAATTTGAAAATTCCAAACAATAAATATTGGAATTTATGATTTATTTAATAAGATATTTTATTTTTTGTAAAATTAAAATAAAATATCAATACAGCGATAAGAAGAAGTATTCCTGAGACAAAAGTGACTTCATGGATTCTTTCATTGACAAGCCATATTTTTGGACCTGTCAGGCTGCCCACAAGCCTTCCAAGGGTCAGAGCCATAAAGTTCATTGCCATCATTATGCCTTTATTCTTATCAGGAATAGTGAACACAAATGGGAAGCTTGATACAATAGTAAATTCATGAAAAATAGCAGCGCATGAAACCCAGATTAATGCATAAGACAAGTTCTGATCACACACAGGGGTTAAAAAGTATAATAATGTTGTGATTATCAACCCTGTTAAAATTGATTTATATTTTCCTATCCTGTCTACAAAAAGCGTAACCCCTGCCTCAGCAGCAAATTCAGATAACCCGACAATTATTGAAATCATACCAAGAAGTATAATTTTGATATTAAATGATGTTTCCAGCCATACACCGTAACACACAAGGTAATTTTCATTGGCCAGGGTGATAAAAAAAGAAACAAGC
>DAOWOC010000225.1 GCA_030642225.1 Deltaproteobacteria bacterium | reverse complement strand
TGGGCTTAAAAATATATATAATCTGTCACAAAAAACAGGACTTGGAGATAATATAAAACCAATACCTTCGATGGCTCTTGGGTCATGTGAAGTTACCCCCCTTGAAATGGCAAGATTTTATTCCATATTTGCCTCCAACGGTCTTTTAAACCTTGTCCGCACCATTCATCACCTGACTGATAAGGATGGTAACCAATTGGAAATGAAACGGATACGTATTCAGAATGTAATGGATCCTGCAATATGTTCTGTTATAACCAATATGCTGCAATGTGTTACTACTTATGGCTCAGGACGAAGCCTTGCTTATATTGGGATTAAAGATGCGGCAGGTAAAACAGGGACATCCAATGATGGACGGGATGCATGGTTTGCAGGTTATATGAATGGTTATCTCGCAGTAGTATGGGTTGGAAGCGATAACAATACGCCGCTTGGGCTTACCGGCTCAGAAGCTGCGTTACCTGTCTGGGGTGAAATTATGCATAAAATAATAACCTGTTATCCACCTAAAGGCATTAATATACCCATGGGTATTTTTATGAAAAAAATATGTTTTGACTCAGGGGGACTGCCAAAACGCAGGTGTCCAAGGGTCTGGAACGGCGCATTCAAATCAAGCGAAGACATTCAAAATCTAAAAAAATGTAATATACATTAAAAACTTGTATATTTAAATCAACTCAACAGGAAAAATAAAAACATGATAAAAAATAATCCCTTAATAAAACTATTTGATATTTTTGCCATCACTATCATGGTCATGGCGATTGGCTGCTCTAAGCGTTCGATATACCAGGATATTCCCCAACGAACAACCCCTTCACAGGATACAAGAAAAGAGATACACCCGTCTGTTATTGCAGCTGAAAAATTAACATTTGAAGGGAAAAGGCAGATAGAACTTGGACAGGTGGATAAAGCCTTTAATTCTCTTGAACAGGCTTACAGTATTGATGCTGCAAATCCCTTAACAGCCTTATATCTAAGCCATGCATGGGCCGCAAAAAATGATTTCGAGCAGGCGCTTCAATTTGCCAAACGTGCCAGATGGCTATATTCGGGACAACCTGAACAAATACGAAAAGCCATGCGCCAGGAGGCAGAATGTCTTAAAAAACTTGGGAGGATATCCGAGGCAGACGATATTATAAACAAAATTCAGGCATTAGAATATGAATAAACATTAATAGTGTCAGAGTCTGCCCCTTAAAAAGATGGATATTAAAAGCCAAATACCGATAATACACGCAAGGATAAACCCACATATCCCAAAAACCGGAATTCCGTATATAAATGGCGGGGTTTTAGCAATAAAGATCAAGGCTGAACTGATTATTAAAGAGACAACAACCAGACCGATTATAAGCCTGTTACCAAGCTGTTCAATCTTTTTAAATAAGCCCATCGGGATACCAACATGTTCAAGATTTAGCTTAAGCCTGCCATGCCTCAACTTTGTTGAAATATCCTGAAGATCTATTGGAAATGCCTTTACTAAATCAGCATAATCAATGGTTGTCTTCATTACCCCGCCGGCAACGCGTAAAGGATTATATCTTGACAACTTGTTTTTCAAAAAAAACGGGGCTGCCTTTTTCAGAATATCTACATCAGGATTAACCCTGCGACACAAGCTCTCCATTGTTGCCATACACTTTAACATCAAAAAAAGTTCAGGAGGCATGCGCAAATTATGCTTTTTGAGCAACAATAAAAGCCGGTTTAATAATTTTCTGACATTTATATTCCTGAAATGGCGATTAAAATATAACTCAATGAATTCATTAATATCTTTTTCAGCAGATTTTAAATCAATATCCTCATCCCACAACATAATATTCAATATGGCATCAAGAGTCTTGCTTACATCTTTTTTCACAAGACTAAAAGCCAAATCAATAAAAGCCTCACGGGTCTTTAGGTCTATACGTCCCATTATCCCAAAATCAATAAAACATAACCTGCCATCTTTAAGCCCGAAAATATTTGCCTGGTGAGGATCTGCATGGAAAAAACCATAATCAAATATTTGTTTTAAAAGCAGATCCACTGCCTGGTCCACAAAAACTTTTGCATCAGCCCCTGTCTTTTTTATTTCTTCAGCAGGGGATGTTATCTTAATGCCATCAATAAAATCAGTAACAAGGACTCGTTCTGTAGTAAATTCAAAAAAGACATGAGGCACATATATCCTTTTATCATTCTTAAAAAGTTTACCAAAACGAGCCATATTCAGAGCCTCTATAGTATAATCGAGTTCCTTGCCCATAGTATTGGCAATCTCGTCAACTATAATGCTCGGTTTCTGAATTTGTATGGCAGCAAAGGTTTTCTCCATTAGAATGGATAGATCATGCATAATCTCAAGATCAACCCTAATAATATCATGTATATCAGGACGCTGTACCTTTACAACTACATCTTCACCTGTCACAAGACGCGCCTTGTGAACCTGGCCTATAGAGGCTGCTGCAATGGGGGTATTTTTAAAAAATTCAAAGATTGAATCCAGGGAAGCAGATAAATCCGCTTCTACAATTTCCTGAACCTGATTAAAAGGAAACGAGGGGATATCGTCTAACAGCTTATCAAATTCCTGAACATATTCAACAGGGATTAAATCCGGACGACAAGAAAGAATCTGGCCAAGTTTTATAAACGTTGGCCCAAGTTCCTCAAAGGCCATCCTTATACGTTCAGCCCTTGAAAAAACTTCAAGATCTTTAAGCCTTTTACCAAAAAAAATATCCAGACCAATGCCAAGATACTGTTCAGACCTTAAGATATCGACAATATCAACGAATCCATATTTAACCATGGTTGCGATTATCTGACGATAACGCCTTATGTGTTGATAAGTGCGCTGAATTTTACCGAATTTAAATACCATCCTGTTATCTTAATATTAATTTTAATTAATTGACCTTTAATGACTTTTTATAAAATTATTAATTTTGATATTATATCAAAAAAAAAGGTGAAATGTGCCAAATTTTATTAATCCAGCATATTCCACCTGACAATGCTAATTTGTATTAGGCAAAATAATTCCCTGATAGAATCAGATTATTTTTTAAAAAATATTTTCAAATTTTAAAATTAAATCACCTTTCAACATAAAATTATTTCTATTGCTACTGTCCATCTTAAAAATAAAAGGATACAGACGCTTTAATTATCCATTTTTTGAATTCTTTC
>DAOWOC010000244.1 GCA_030642225.1 Deltaproteobacteria bacterium | reverse complement strand
TCAGAATGTAACGCCTCAAGCAAAATCTGTGCTCCAGTCTTTTCCATGGCTTAAATCACCCCGTTAAAGATTTATTAATTCAATAAATTTTTATATAATTGATTTATTGAATCATTGTCAAGTATAAAATTTGTCATATATAACCTATTGATATTATTAACAAAAAGTAGTTATATCTATAATATCAACAGGTTATCGATTTTTTTTAATGTTTAATTATGTTGATAATGTTTTTGACATACCCCAGTTAATCTCAGCGTCAGAATGTTTAATATAACAGGGAAGAAAATCCCGGGCCTTTATTATTTCCCCTGACATAAATTCCAGTCCTCCAAGAAAGGCTATCATGGAGGGACGTATCTGGTGATGTGATGGATGCCCTAAAACAGCGAAATTTTCATTATCTTCAGTAAATAATTCGCCATATTTCAAAAGTCCGTTTCCAATAAGGTATGTGGGCTTATTAACCCTTGAAATTATCTCTTGTGTGGAGAGGGCGGTGTCCTTTTCAAGCCGGATCAACCCGTTTGAATCTGTTTTAAAAAGAGCGGTGTAGAGCTCATTTTTTCTTGAGACCATGACCGGTCTGATCTCAATGGGAGAGCACATGGCATTCATGGCGAGCGCCAGAAGTGAAGAGATGCCGATAACCGGTTTTGAAAGTGAGAATGCAAGTCCTTTTATTGTGGCGGCACCGATGCGAAGGCCGGTAAAACTCCCGGGGCCTGCTCCGACTGCAAAGGCATCAATATCATGCAAAGAAAAATCAGTATTTTTTAAGGCTATATCTATGGAGGACAATATCCGGCGGCTATGGGTAGATGTAACATTCAATATAAATTCAACAAGCAGCCTGTCATTTTCAATAATGGCGACCCCTCCTGCCTGTGTTGATGTATCTATGGCGAGGATACGCATCAATTTTTGCCGATAAAAACATTTATTATATCATTATACATTACCAGGACAAAAAGCGTTAAAAGCAGAAACATACCTATTTTCTGGAATAATTCCATTTGGTTTGAGCTTAATGGTTTACCTCTTACTGCTTCAATCAGGAAAAAAACCAGGTGACCGCCGTCAAGGATAGGGATTGGCAGCAGATTTAAAATACCAAGATTAACACTCAAAAAAGCTATAAATAAAATAAGGTTCAAAGTGCCCTGTTTGGCCTGGTCCCCTGCCATTTTGGCAATCATTATAGGGCCGCCGAGATTATCAACAGAAATTACCCCTGTTATTATTTTATATATACTAATAAAAGTAAGGCTGGTGATCTCCCATGTCTTTTCAAAACCTTTTAACACTGCTTCAAAAGGATTGACAGACTCTATTATAACCTCTCCTGCTGATAAAATACCAATAGCCCACCTTATTTTTGTTTCTCCGAATAAATTTTTTATCTCCATCTTTGATGGAACGACTCTGACATCAAATTCATCATTATCCCTTTTGATGGTAAAAATCATCTCCTTACCATCTGATTGGTTAATAATTTGTGAGAGTTCTTTCCAGTAAATAATTGGTTCATGGTCAATGGCTGTTATTTGATCATTTTCAAGGATATTTGCCTCAAAAGCCGGTGTGCCGACGTTGACCTCCCCTATTTTTGTGTTTAAATCAGGTGTCCCTTTGATCATGAATATCATTGAAAAAATAAATATTGCAAAGAAGATATTTGTCAGGGGCCCTGCTGCAACGATTAAAAATCTGATAAATACAGACTTATGTTTAAAAGACCTTTGTATCTCCTCTTTTGATACCTCATCTTCTTCGCCCTCGCCGATCATTTTCACGAATCCGCCAAGGGGAATGGCTGCGAGACGGTATTCGGTTTCTCCTATTTTTTTCCATAACAATTTCGGCCCAAAACCGATTGAAAATACCGATACCCCGACACCAGATACCTTGGCTATAATAAAATGACCAAGTTCATGAATAAGTATCAAAAGGCCAAGTGAAATAACAGTAGCCCATAAAATCGTCAAGAGTGCACCTCTCTTTTTAAAGGTTCATTATTGTTGTTGATAAATTTTTCAGCCTCATCCCTTGCCCATTTATCAGCTGACAAAACCTGGTCAAGCGATGTTATCTCCACAGGCATATGAGAATTCATAATACTTGAAATAAGCATTGGTATCCCTGCGTATCCAAGTTTTTTATCTAAAAAAGCGGTCACAGCCGATTCATTCGCAGCATTTAGTACTGCTGGCATTGTCCCCCCTGCCTCAAAAGCCCTGATTGCAAGTTTTAAACATGGAAATCGCTCCATATCAGGAGGGTAAAAGGTGAGTTTATTTATCTGCAGCAGATCAAGGCGAGGTATGGGAAGCGTTATGCGCTCTGGAAAAGAAAGTGCATAAGCTATCGGGCCCATCATATCAGGCACACCCATCTGTGCGATAACAGAACCGTCAATATATTCCACCATGGAATGAACGATTGACTGAGGATGCACAATAACCTGAATGAATTTCACAGGGACATCAAAAAGCCATGACGCTTCAATTACCTCAAGCCCTTTGTTCATCATGGTTGAAGAATCTATTGTAATCTTGGCTCCCATAGACCAGTTGGGATGCTGAAGGGCCTTTTCAGGGGTAATGTCAAGCATTTCATCCTTTGTGTATGAATAAAACGGCCCTCCTGATGCTGTCAGGAGAATACGCTTTATCTCAGAGTGGCTATGGCCACTCAGGGATTGAAAAATAGCGCTGTGCTCGCTGTCAACCGGAATGATAAAAACCCCTTTTTCCATAGCAAGATTCATAACATAATGGCCTGCCATCACAAGTGTTTCTTTATTGGCAAGGGCCACGGTTTTTTGAGCATTAATGGCTGCAATTGTAGGCATAAGACCGGATGCCCCGACTATGGCTGAAACAACAATGTCCGCCTTTGGGTGGGAAGCAACCTTGCAAGCGCCATCCTGACCAAAAAGGATGTCCGGGCATTGATGTCCGAGCATTTGTTTTAATTCGGCAGCAAGCTCTTTAGTTTCAAGTGAAACAAGTTCGGGCCCAAATTCCTTAATCTGTTTACACAAC
>DAOWOC010000363.1 GCA_030642225.1 Deltaproteobacteria bacterium | reverse complement strand
GATTATATCTCAACCTGTTGTTTTATCTATTTCGTATGGTATGCATCATCTCAATGATGGGTTTATATTTATCCCCATTTTCCTTTAACCAGCAGCTGAAATCATACATTCCTTGAGCCCTTTCTTCACCATAAGCGAGCCCTGATGCAACATTTCCCGCGCCTTCCATATACATATGGCCTGGTATAGCAATTTTACAATCCTTTATAAATGCTGTATAGAGATGCGTGGCAAGTTGCCTTAATTCTTTTGCAGAAGGGATATCCGTTGTTTTTACAGCAAAAGGTTCCTTGGGCTCCATAAAAGGATCCCATTTTTGGTACCCTTTTTTAAGAATCCTTTTTTGCTGTTTGGGAGACATATGATCAAACAATTCTTTTTTCTTTATTTCTTTTTCCGTATCACTTAATCTCATGCCGATATTTTAACCTTTTAAATAAAATTAACGGTGTTTTTGTAATTGCATTAAGAATTCCGAATCACATTGATAGCCCATGGATGTTGCTCTGTCGCAGTATTCTATGGCCTCTTTGAATTTATTTTGATAATACAGGGCAACTGCCATATTGTTCATGGCAGGGGCAAAACCCTTATCAATCTCCAGGGCATTTTTACTGTATTGTATACTTTTATCATAATCCTGTTTCTGTATATATGCTATCGCCAGATTACATATGGCAGGGATAAATTTTGCGTCGCATTCAAGTGCCTTATTGCTTGCATCAATTGCTTTTTTAGAATCACCGAGCTGAAGATATGCAAATGCAATATTGCTGTGGACAAATGGACTTTCAGGAAGTACCTCAAGTCCTTTTTTATTCATATTAATACTTTCTTGCAGATCACCTTTTTTAAAATAAATAGCGCCCAGATTTATATATGCTTCGGCAAGGTCAGCATTCTCTGTTAAAGCCTTTTTGAAAAAAATTTCAGCCTCATCAAGTCTTCCTTCGTTATAACATTCTACACCTTTATTGTAATTATTGATCTGCTGATTTTCTTCAACTATTATATTACTAATGTCATTATTTATATTCATACAACATACCCCTTATTTTTTTAAATTCATATTTTTATTATTATGATTTATAAGATTTAAGATGAGAAGTATATGTAATTTAATCTTGTGTTGCAAGGATAAATCATTAATTATAAGGCCTGATGCATATATGAACATCAAAAACATAATATTTCCTAAGTCAAAAAAATTAAATGAGATAAATAAATGCAATACAGATTAATCCCTTTTAAAAAGGTTCAAAAGAAGTTTTTTCTGCTTGCTGAAATTTCAGATATGTTAGCATCAGGGCATTGTATTTACCGATGGACCGGACCTGTTTATAAGGATATAGCGCCTGGAGATTTTCTTTTTAAGCCTGATGTTAAGTGTGATGAATCATTTTTAACAGATATGCCTGATAATAAAGATGATTTTATGAGTTTAATGACATCGCCGCGCGGAGCACTTTTATGGGATCAGTCCCATATGTGGGGCGTTATGGCCTATGAAACAATGACAAAGCTTGGTTTTGATTTGTATCTTGTAAACAGACAGGATATTGAATCCGGTCGAATAAAGGGATTTGATTGTTTATGTGTTCTCGGGGGAGTGGCCAGGCCAAAGTCCGAGCAACTTGGTGAAACGGCAAAGGAGATG
>DAOWOC010000325.1 GCA_030642225.1 Deltaproteobacteria bacterium | reverse complement strand
GGAACGTACATATCTGCATGTGATGGCTGCTTTGTCCTATCTGGCTGACGGCAACTGGGCTGACGCTGCTGTTGAGGCACGTCGTATTCTCAATACATTAAAGCCCGATGAACTGGGTGGTTATCCTGAAGATGCATTTTCCCGTTATCTTGCAGGGGTCTGTCTTGAACTGGTGGATGATATGTCCAACCCGCGTGTTCAATATCGCAAGGCCTCTGAATTGACCCTGGATTTTATTATTACGGATCATGGAATCATATTACCGAAATATAATAGTGATAAAGAGGGAAAAATAATTGATTCTCGTGATAATATTTATCAGGGAGAGTCTGAATTGGTTTGTTTTATACTGGTTGGACGGGTTGCGGATTATAGCGCTGCAATGCCTGCTGGCAGGAATAGATATAAACCTTTTACCGAAATCCAATATAATGGCAAGACGCTTGGCATGGCCTATACATTGACTGATATCAGGAGACTGGCCTTTGTATCAGAGGAAAAACTGGCTGTTGTAAAAGCTGCAAGAGCTGCTGCCCGTATCGCTGCAAAAGGTACTATAGCTTACCAGATTCAAAGGCAAAATTCTGCTCTTGGTTTTTTAACCTGGTTTATTTTATCAGCACTGGAACAACCTGATTACCGCCACTGGGAAACGCTTCCCCATTATATGCAGGCCGCCCGAATATCCTGTCCTTCTGATATTGATCATCTGGATCTGATCATTCATGAGTCTTCGGGAGGCAGGCCTCATAAAGTCCGAATCAAAAGACCTATTAACAAGAAAGGCACCCTTTTGGTCGCCTTTGTCAGGAAGTTTTAAAGAGATGGCAGTACAATTTAAAAGGTTGGAATTTTTTCAAAATCGTTATATTTTATTTTCCCAGGCCAAATCTTTTTAGAAAAGTATCGACAATTTTCGGTTCAAATGCGGTCCCCTTATCCTTAATCAATATGTCGGCTGCCTCCTGCATGGACATTGTTTTTTTGTACGTCCTTGCTGAGGTGAGTGCGTCAAAGACATCTGCAACAGCGATAATCTTCGAGATAAGGGGTATGTCGTCCCCTTTTATGCCAAGAGGCCCTTTGCCGTCGAGCCGTTCATGATGATAGCCCGCAAGTATCGGCACCTCGGTTAAGTGATCGGGAAAAGCAACCCTGCTGAGAATCTCCTTTGTATAAAATGCATGTTTTCTGATAATAGCATATTCATCATCAGTCAGTTTTTTATTGCCTTTAAGGATTTCATCCGGTATGGCTATTTTCCCAAAATCGTGCAGCACGGCAGCATATTTTGCCTTTTCAAGTTCTTTTTGGGAAAGCCCCATATCTCTTGCCAGCTCCATGGTATACATTTGAACCCTTATACTGTGGCCAGCTGTCAGCGGATCCCTCATATCCAGTGTGTGTGCGCCTGTTGCGACAAGGGACTCAAAACTTTTTTCAAGTTCTTCATTGAGTCTTTGTTTATTAAGTGCAACCGCAATGTGGTAGGAAATAATATTTAAAAAAATTAATTCATCTTTTGTAAAAAGGGTGGAGTCTGTCCGGTTATCAACCTGGATTGCACCTATAACTTTTTCATCTGACTTAAGGGGGACGCAGATTCCGGATCTTATTAAGGGGTCTGTATTATCTTTAATATTGCCGGAAAAAAGTAAACAGATTTTTTTTCTAATTACCTCTTTAATGATTACTCTATTAATTAACGATTTCCAGATTGTTTCAGGCGGGTAATTCTTTTTGCGTGATTGAAAAATCGCAGGGTTAAATTTTTTATTTTTATTTTTATTAAACATTACAAGCAGGCAATGGCTTGCACAAGGAAACGTATCAAATACAGTATTTACAGTAATGTTGAAAATTTCCTCAAGGGATTTTTTAATATCAATATCCCTTGAAAATTGGTATATGAAAGCAAGCTTTTCACGATCTTGTTTCAGGTTATTTAAAATATTATGACCTTCAGTAGAAGCATTAAATGAATGTATTATATTTACCGGAAGTTCAATTGTCTTGTCAGTAGATTCTTTTAAGTCGGTATCATGTTTAAACCCTAATATTATATTACAAAAAATCAGTTCATCGTTGTTTTCAATCGGAAATTCTACTGTTTCCTTGCCATTGACATGGGTTTGGATACCTTTATGTCTTAT
>DAOWOC010000182.1 GCA_030642225.1 Deltaproteobacteria bacterium | reverse complement strand
GATAACTGTAAACCGTAAACTGTTTTTTCATTTGACATAAATATATCAGTGGCCTAATATTTTGCAAATCAGGGTATAAATTTATTAAAATCCGTATTTATTAAAATCCGTATATTTATTAAAACCCGTAATAGATACCAAGTTCCCCTGCAACACAAAAGCTGTATAAATCCGGCAAAAGTTTTAAAAAAAAATTAATTTTTAAAAGACACATGCAGAGTCTTTAATATTGAAAAGGTTAAGTATCTAAGCATAAAATGTTATTTAATTCATATGAATTTTTATTTATATTTCTGCCTTTGGCCTTTGCTGGTTTTTTTATTTTAAATAAATTTAAATTACCGCTCGCTTCCAGGCTTTATCTTCTTGGGGCATCCCTTTTTTTTTACAGTTACTGGAATCCCTGTTATATTTTTTTGATCCTGTTGTCCATAGTCGTTAATTATACTGTTTGTCAGGGGCTATGGCGGGGGCAGAAGAATAAAAAAATCCTCTCAGCCGGCATAATTTTTAATGTTCTTTTGCTTGGAACCTTTAAATATACGGATATGGTTATTGAAACCGTTAATCTGTTCAGCGGATCAGGTTACAGCCTCTTTAATATAGTTTTGCCGCTTGCCATAAGTTTCTTTACATTTCAGCAGATTGCCTGTCTTGTTGATGCTTACAGGGGCAATACAAAACCATGTAGTTTTTATGATTATGCCCTTTTTGTAAGTTTTTTCCCGCAGTTAATAGCCGGGCCCATAGTCCATTATGGTGAGATTGTCCCGCAGCTTCAAAGGCTCAGGACTTTTGTCTTTAACCCAAGTAATATCAGCATTGGCCTTAGTTTTCTATTTATGGGACTTTTTAAAAAAACAATAATGGCAGATGGCATTGCCGTTTATGTGAGCCCTGTTTTTGAGCAGGCATCAGCCTACGGACATTCCCTTACATTATTGGAGGCATGGGGAGGCGCTCTTGCCTTTACATTCCAGATATATTTTGATTTTTCAGGCTATTCGGATATAGCCATAGGTCTTGCAAGACTCTTTAATATAAAAATTCCCGTTAACTTTAACTCCCCTTATAAAAGTCTTTCTTTTCAGGAATTTTGGAGCAGATGGCATATAACATTATCGCGTTTTCTGACCACATATCTTTATATTCCTCTTGGCGGCAACAGAGTCCGTATCCCAAGGCAGTTATTAAATGTCATGATAACCATGTTTTTGGCCGGATTGTGGCACGGGGCAGGGTGGACATATGTATGCTGGGGCGGGATGATGGGCGGCCTCATCCTGATCAACAGACTCTGGAAAAAAGTGGCAAGGCCTCTTCCTGTGGCTGCGGCCTGGTTTCTGACATTTTTTACCCTGATTTTTACCATGGTAATGTTCCGCGCCCCTGATTTTAATACTGCCATTGAAGTTTATAAAGGCATGATCGGTATAAACGGTATTGCCCTGTCTGAAAATCTTCTTGCAAAATGGGGTTTTTTGGGCCAGCTGCTTGCAGACCACGGTGTTGTCTTTACAAATATGAAGCCGTTCTGGAAGAGAAATGATGAGATTAAATACCTGCTTTTCTGTCTGTTTTTTGTTGTAGCGCTTCCAAATTCACAAGAGATTATGAAACGTTATTTTAAACCTAACTGGATTTGGGCAATCTTAACAGCGATTGTCGCTGTTTTTGGTGTTCTTGGTCTTTCAAGGGTCTCTGAGTTTATTTATTTCCGGTTTTGAGGTTTTAATCCATGAAGTCTTATAAAAGTTATATTTTTAAGGTATTGCTATGCATCTCATTGCTGTTTTTTGTAACAGGAGGCACGAGCTATGTCGTTGACCCATACGGGGTTAACTGGCGTTTTGTGCATCATGGATTTAATCTTAATAAAGGCATGTTTTCAAAGAGCGTAAGGCTTGCAAAGGCCTATTATATAAATTGTTTTAAGCCGGAGACGCTGCTTGTCGGGACATCAAGGGTTGAATACGGTCTGTCACCTGACGATGATTTTCTAAAGACATATCAGCCTGTTTATAATTATGGACTTTCATCCTCCAACCTTTATGAACAGAGAAGATATATAGAATATGCAGTACGCCATAATAAAATTAAAACCATAATTATGGGGCTTGATCTCGGTTCCTTTGGGAAGATGAGCAACAGCCCTGATTTTAATGAAAAACGGCTCGGAGCTCCATCTTTAATCAGAAAAATAAGGGAGTGCTATTTTTCTTTATCAGCAACTTACGGGATATTCAGGACAATAAAAAAGAACAGACGCAATCCTGATGAGGTAGAGATATACCAAAACGGCTGGAGATCTCCGGAAAAACAGGACAGAGCAGTTAAAGAGGGCAGGACTACTCTTAAAACAGAGTTTGAAAAAAGTGAAATGGATTTTCTGCGCATCGTTTATTACCAGTTTAGCCTCGTGCCCGAACGTTTTAATGATTTTAAGATGATTGTTGATCTTTGTAGAAAAAACAATATTGCCTTTTATCCGTTTATTTCTCCGGCTCATCCAAGACAATGGGAGGTGATATATAAAACCGGCTCAT
Source organism: Deltaproteobacteria bacterium (assembly GCA_030642225.1). GTDB lineage: Bacteria > Desulfobacterota > DAOWOC01 > DAOWOC01 > DAOWOC01 > DAOWOC01. Next base: position 1,253 of record DAOWOC010000182.1, on the reverse strand, counting down.
GGGATGAATGGGATGCATGGAAAAGGGAACTTGTGGAAATTACGCCTGTGTGGGATTTTTCAGGTTATCATGATTTTAATAAACAGGAGAAATTTTATCTTGATTCTTCTCATTATCGAAAAGAGATGGGGCATCTTATTTTTGAAAGACTTATTGGTTCTAAAAAAGATTCACAAATCCCTGATGACTTTGGTGTGCTGCTCACCGTGGAAAACATTGAATCCCATTTGCAGTCAATAATAAAGCAGCGTGAAAAATGGGTTAATAATAATCCTGATGATGTCTCGGATATAGACAGGCTTTATTTACAGGCATTAAATTATAAATAACACGTAGGGGCAGAATCTATTTCTGCCCTTGTATCTTTAGACAGAGCGGATATGGAATCCGCCTTTATTTATAAAGAGAATAATCATCATAGTTATTCTGTGGAAATAATTTATCTTACTCCATTAAAAAAAAGTTGACATATCTTAATCCAAAAGATATAATATTAAAAAATATAAGTTTTTATTATTTCGAACTGCCCTCTGTGATATTTTTATGACTCTCAATTTAAAACCCAAAACTTAAAACCCAAAACTTAACATGGGGAGGTTTTGAACGTGCTTAAAAAAACAGGCTTTTTTTTCCTTGCTTTTTTTCTTGTTGTACCATTTGCAATGCCATTATCCCTGCATGCTGAAATGGCTTTATGCACGGATCATGAGCTTGGCGCGGTCTCGGGCCGTGCCGGTCTCGCCACATTTCAGATAGAGCACAGAAACACGATGTATGATGATAAATTTTTTCCGAGTAATGATGTTTATTTTTCACACGATGTAGTAGTTATTCTCCTTAATATGAAGATTTCACTTGTGGTGGATATGCGGGCTTTAATGCTTGGTTATTATGATGGGGGCTGGGATATCGACCTCCAGAATGTCGGCTGGGGCACGACGAAAGGCGAGCCTGTTGTGATTGACGGCCTAAGGCTTGAGGTAGCGTTTCAGGATCCCGGACACAGGTTTGTTACAGGAGATCCAGATGATGTTTACAATCACATGGCAAGCGCAAACAGAAAATTTATATTCTTTAAGCTCGGGTCAGATCATTTTTCAGGCAGGCTTGATGTTGACCTTGGTGTTGATGTCAGTATTGATGCGCATATAGTAGCGCATATTATTATTCCCATAGCTATAAATGTCAATGCTCACAGGGCGGGTCTTGTTGCCATGATCGGGGGGCTGATTGATAATCTTCGTATGGATGAT
>DAOWOC010000291.1 GCA_030642225.1 Deltaproteobacteria bacterium | reverse complement strand
GGGGCAGTTTCCAGTAGCCCTTCATGATGTTGTCTCCAGAGGCGGTTATTTCGCCAATAACTCCAGGAGGGCATTCTTGGCCTGCATTATCCACAATTTTTATATCAACTCCTTTTATGGGACGTCCTAAAGAACGCAAGCGCCTTGTTAAGTGTTCAGAGCCTTCAATAATATGCTGATCATTTGGCAAAATTGTTAATGAAGATCCACCTTCAGTTAAACCATAGGTGGAAAAAAAGTTAATCCCGGGAAATTTTTTTATAAGTTTTTTAATCAGAGTTTCAGGCATTGGCGACGTTGAATATGCGCTGTAGATTAAGGAGCTAAGATCATAATTGTCGAGATTTGGAAATTCAAGCAGCATATTCCACAAGCTAGGCCCTAATAACAGATGAGTACATTTTTCTTTTTCCACCAGTTCGCATAACGCCTTTAAATCAAAGCTATCATCAAAAACCATAGTACCATTCAGATAGGCCACAAGAATGGTAATTTTTAAAGCAATATGAAACATGGGTAATACCAGAACCCATGTATTATCATCCTGATTAAGGCGGTTGCCGATAATGTTATGCTCTGAATCCGCCAGCAGATTTCGATGGGTCAACAAAACGCCTTTGGGGCGTCCTGTGGTACCACTGGTATAAATATGCCAGAAAGTATCGTCCGGATACATCTTTATATCAATTTCCCGGCTTGATCCTTTTGCCATAAAATTATCATAAGAGGTTGTTTCAGGAATAGAACCTTCAATAATAATATATTTTTTAACGGTTTTAAGCTTGTTTTGAATAGGTTTGATCTTATCCCAATATCTTTCAGCCACAAATAAAATTTTAACTTCAGCGTCATTAATAATAAAATCAAGTTCCCTGGATGAAAGGCGCCAGTTAATAGTGGTGGCTACTCCACCGGTTTTGCTGATCGCGAAAAAGATTTCGTGATAATAATGGCTGTTAAAGCATAAAATACCCACCCGGTCTTTTTTAGAAATACCATCTTGGAGCAAAGCATTGCCAATCTTGTTTACCCGCTGATTAAGCTCCTTATAAGTTAAATGAACATCTTTATAAACAGACGCAAGTTTGTCAGCATGATATTTGGCCCCCCTGGTGATTAAATCGCCTATTCGCATGAAAATATCTCCATAACTATAAATTATCACATAATAAATTTTACAAGGCCAGAGAGAGGAGATAATACTAATAGTATATCTTAAGGCCGATAACGCAGTGAAATTATTTATGTGACGGTCTATAACTGCTTTTATTGCTGATCGGTTTTTAATAATGTGTTTCAGAACATAAATAGTCTATATTCTGATTATAACTATTTATAATTAATAATATACGCATTTATGCTATTTTTCAAGAGCTGTGTTTTTTTATAAAATACAAGAAATAGATAGACCATAGTGGTAATTAATATGCCTGCTAAATCCAAAAATAAATTTGGAATCAGTAGAAAAATTCCAGAAACGCCGATTAGAATTCTATTTGTCCATGATAAGGGACCTATGGTGTACAGCCAGTTTTCCAGTGCTGCTGCAATCAAAACAACACCCATAATTGCTGTCAGAGCTGAAAGAAGTACATCATATAAAGGCCCTTTCAAAAGCATGCTTGGATCAAAAACAAAGAGGAATGGCAGTAAATAAACGACACTGCCAAGACGCATAGCCTTGAAACCGGTTTTCATGGGATGACTGCCTGCAATGCCTGAAGCGGCGATAGCCCCTAATGCAACTGGTGGTGTAATATATGAGAGCATGCCCCAGTACATGACAAATAGATGACTTCCCATGGGATCGAGTCCAATCCTGACTAAAGCCGGAACAAGCACAATTGCCAGGAATATATAACAGGCTGTAACTGTCATACCCATTCCCAGAATAAAACTTGATATAGTGCCAAAAGCTAAAAGAAGGTATACATTTTCTTTGGCTGCCAGAACCAGCTCTCTGGAAAAAGCATTGGCAACACCGGTAATAGAAAGGGAGCCGACAATAAGGCCCACTGCACTCAAAATCGCGATCACATAACCCATGAGTTTGCCGGTTTCTATGATAAAATCTCCAAAGCTTTTTAAAGTAAAACGAGTCTCTTTTTTGATCATGGCGAAGATAATAAGGAGACCGGTGGCAAAATATGGTGCCCAGGATTCAACCCTTAAAACAAGTAGTGCGTAAATAAGAGCCGCAAAGGCAAAGATATAAAACCACCCATTTTTCAGGGTTACCCACACATTAGGTATTTTACTTTTATCGATCCCTGCCAGATTATTTTTAGCCGCATAATTATCAACCTGAAAAAAAAGCGCAGCATAATATAAAAGTGCGGGGAGTATAGCGGCCTTACATACCTGAGAATATGGAACAGCCAGAAAAGTTGCTATAAGAAATCCTGCAGCGCCCATAATTGGAGGCATAAAGCAGCCTCCGGTGGATGCGCAGGACTCCACGGCCGCAGCATAATCACCTGGATATCCTCCTTTTTTCATGGTAGGTATTGTTATTGGACCAGTAGTAATC
>DAOWOC010000136.1 GCA_030642225.1 Deltaproteobacteria bacterium | reverse complement strand
GATCGAGAGAAAGAGATAAAAACAAACGATAAAAAACATAACAAATATCTCAAAGAGCTTGGCTTGCCTTCTTTGCCTTAGTTTTGGCGTTCTTTGTGACAAAACAAACGTCTGTGATCCTATAACAAGTCACTGTACTGAAAAAAATGGCACTTTACTATCCAGAATGAAGCTATTTAGTCATTAAATTCCAAATAACAAATTTAAAATAACAAACAAAAACCCAAAACTCAAAATTCAAAACAAAAAATTAAAAAACAGTCCTTCCTGAAAGAATAATTAACCTTTAATTCTTTGTAATTTTTAAGCATTTCACTTGAATTCTTTTGCCTATCCTTCTGAGTAGTTAAGATCATTCTTCATTATGACCCTTTGTGGACATGAGTAGATTATAAAAGATTTTACCCGTGTAAGGCCTATAAGTGTAATATTGAATTTTACAGCGAGTTCAACTGCAAGAGATGTGGCTGATTTTTTTGATATTAAAACAGGCACACCCATCCTTGCTATTTTTAAAACAATCTCAGATGTAATGCGTCCGGTTGTGAGTAGAATTTTATCATTAAGCAGTAAATCATCAATCATTGCTATACCAAAAAGTGTGTCAACAGCATTGTGACGTCCTATATCATCCTGAAAAATTAATATGCCATTAGTATCTGCAATAGCAGTATTATGTACTCCACGGCTTACCTTGTAGATATCTGACATATTATAAAGATCGGACATAAGGGCATGGATTCTATCAGGAGAAATCATTGTCATATGATTATCAGGCAGGGGGTTGAGTGAATCAAGGGTATGATAAAAGACCGTACCCATGCCGCAACCTGATGGAACCATCCTTTTTTTGGGAATTATTTTAGATTTTTTTCCCATTGTAAAGACACATACAGTATTGGCATTTACATCAACTATTATGGATTCGACCTGATTTATGGTTTCTAAAAGGCCTTCTGATCTCAAAAATCCAATAGCCATGGCCTCGTAAATATTACTGGAAGTAAGTATTGTAACCACCTCTTCGCCATTCAGATTTATAGTGAGGGGCATTTCCCTTACAATTTTTATATCTAATGGCGAGTATTTACCTTTTGAATATTTTATTACATCAATTTCCCTGACCTTTTGATGGGGGTTAAGAATATTCAAATTATTTTTTTCCATCTGTTTATGCCAATGTTTATTAAAATAAAAAATTAAGAAAAAAGCACTGCCATGGTCTCCTGAATGGTCTTAACCATGATAATTTCCATGCCATCAACCTCCGGCATATCATTGAAAGTCCCATTTGATTTGGCCATAACAGCCCGTTTAAAGCCAAGTTTTTTTGCCTCTTTAAGGCGTAGATCAGGATGGATCACCGCCCTTACCTCGCCTGTGAGCCCCACCTCTCCGAAAATAATGGTATCCTGTGGAACTGGCCTGTCCCAGAAACTTGAATTGATTGCAGCTATGATCCCAAGATCAATTGCAGGTTCAAGTATGCGCACCCCGCCGGCAACATTAAGATATATATCCTGCTGGGCAAGCTGAACCCCCATTTTTTTTTCAAGCACTGCGGTAAGGAGATTTGCCCTGGAGATATCAACCCCGATTGCGGTTCGTCGCGGGACACCAAAACTTGTTGGGCTTACAAGCGCCTGGAGTTCTACAAGAATAGGTCTTGTCCCTTCTATCGATGCAATTACAACAGAGCCTGATGAGCCTTTTGTCCTTTCAGAAAGGAACAGGGCCGATGGATTTTTAACCTCTTCCATGCCAGAACCCTTCATTTGAAAAACACCTATTTCATTGGTGGTGCCGTAACGGTTTTTATTGGTACGCAGTATGCGGTATGAATGGGAGTGATCGCTTTCAAAGTAAAGAACAACATCAACAAGGTGTTCAAGGAGCATGGGGCCTGCTATTGAGCCATGTTTTGTAATATGTCCGACAAGAAAGACAGATGAATTATTTTTTTTTACAATATTTACAAGTTTTGTTGCGCATTCGCGTAACTGGCTCACGCTTCCTGGCGTTGATTCAATAAAATTGGTCACAACTGTTTGAATCGAATCAATAATAGTCACCCCTGGCCTGAATTCATCCATCATTGCCATAATAGGCTCAAGGCCTGTTTCAGAGGCAATAAACAGGTTTGGGCTAATGGTATTCAGCCTTTTGGCGCGGTTGTGAATCTGTTCAACAGATTCCTCCCCTGATATATAGAGTGTAGTAATGCCTTTATCAGCAATAGCACCTAAGACCTGGAGCAGGAGAGTAGATTTGCCGATGCCGGGCGGACCTCCTAAAAGAATTGCGCTGCCGCTGACAATGCCGCCGCCGAGAATCCTGTCAACCTCTTCAATCCCGACTTTAAGCCTTGTATCGACTGTTGTGGTTATATCGCTTATGGGAACGGGTCGGGTGGTAATGATATTTTTATTAATTAACCTGAAGGAAGGTTTAGTCACCACTTCTTCAACAAATTTATTCCATTCATTGCAATCAGGGCATTTCCCCATCCACTTGGGAGAGATACTGCCGCATGCCTGACAGCGGAATTGAGTCTTGACTTTTGACATCTCAGATATCATCCTGTTAATATTAATATCAATTTTAATAATCTGTATTTATTAATATTGACAAATTTTTATGAGCTTATCAATATTATAGAAAAATTAAAATATTAAAGGTGCAATATGTCAAAAACAATTTTTATGATTCATGGAATGTATTGTGGCGGCTGGTGCTGGGAAAATTATAAAGGTTATTTTGAGGCCAAGGGGTACAGGTGCATATCTCCTACACTCCGTTTTCATGATATTTGCCATTTAGATAAACCTGACCCGCGTTTGGGGACAACGAGCCTTCTTGATTATGCTGATGATCTTGAAAAGCAAATAAAGGCGCTGGATGAGCCCCCGATAATAATGGGGCATTCCATGGGGGGGCTGCTTACTCAGATACTCGGGGCAAGGGGTTTTGGTAAAGCGCTTGTCCTTCTGACACCTGCATCGCCTCACGGCATTTCAGTTTTTAAATATTCGGTTTTAAAGAGTTTTTTTAAGTCATTTTTCAGATATGGATTTTGGAAAATAACTCTTAAGCCTACTTTTAAAGGCATGGTATATTCATGTCTTCATCTTATGGACAAAGATGAGCAAAAAAAGATTTTCAAGAGATTGGCATATGAATCCGGCAGGGCTGCCTGTGAAATAGGTGTCTGGTTTTTTGATCACAGGGGCGCATCACGCGTGGACGAATCAAGGATAAAATGTCCAATGCTTATTATAGGGGCCAGTGAGGACAGGATAACACCTGTTTCCATTATAAAAAAAATTGCGGAAAAATATAGCCAGGCAACATATAAAGAGTTTCCCAACCATGCGCATTGGGTTATTGGCCAGCCTGGCTGGGAAGATATTGCTGATTATATCAATAATTGGCTGAAAGAAAAAATATAAGATTCCAGGGTGAGACAGTGTGATAAAAGTGTAACGCAGACAGAAAAAATTATTGTCTCACCATGGTTTACTTGTTGCCTGTAAGCTGAACGGTTGATGCGTTTATTCTTATATGGAAAATCTGCTCCTTTATCTCAGGCTTTGTTACTGCAACAAAGGTATTACCATTCCAATCTCTTCCATTGCATTTTTAGGGATAGCATAATTGTTTTCATCGCATATTTTTGCAAAATTATCTCGAATATCTTCTAAAGTTACATCTATGTTGAAATATCCTTGTGTTGCCCCAACAAAAATTTTTGCGGTTCTTCCAGCACCTGCTGAAAATATTTCCCCTGTTACCGGACAATCATCATGTGCAAGATAGGCGACAATAGGAGTCACCTGCTCAGGTCTCATTTTGTCTGCCAGCGGGCCTAAAAGTTCCTCTGTCATCCTTGTCTTGGCCCCTGGAGCCAAAGAATTTACCATTATATTGTTTTTCATGCCTTCAATAGATAGCACTTTGGTTACTCCTACAATTCCCATTTTTGCAGCAGCATAGTTTGTCTGACCAAAGTTTCCAAAAAGGCCGGCAGCTGATGTAGTGTTTATAATCCGTCCATATTGTTGCTCTTTCATGATCGCCCAGACAGCCTTGCTTGTATTAATTGTTCCCAAAAGATGCACATCAAGCACTGAATGCAACAGCTCGGATGTTAATTTTGCAAAGGACTTGTCGCGTAGTATCCCTGCATTGTTAATAAGGATATCAACCCTTCCGAAATTATCTATTGCTGTTTTAATTATTCCTGCAGCGCCTTCTTCGGTTGATACTGAATTCCCGTCAGCAACAGCTTCTCCTCCCGCAGCCTTAATCTCTTCAACAACATTTTGCGCGGGAGTTGCAGACCCTTTGCCTGACCCATCAACCGCGCCGCCTAAATCATTTACAACAATTTTAGCTCCTCTCGCTCCAAGCAACAATGCATGACAGCGTCCCAGACCTCCACCTGCTCCTGTTATAATTGCGACCTTACCATCAAACTTTAATTCTGCCATTGTAACCCTCCTTTAAT
>DAOWOC010000328.1 GCA_030642225.1 Deltaproteobacteria bacterium | reverse complement strand
ATGGCAAGGGCAGAATTTTTAATGTGCTTTTTCTTAACAATAGATATTTTATTAAAAGCAGGATTTAAATTTTGAAAAATAACCCCGTTAATATCAATTTTATCCGGTATATTCCCCGGACCATGTATAATCGTTCCTTTGCTGCTCAATATTTTGATTATTTCATTAAACCAGCAGTCATTTGCTGTAACCGGACCATGCCAGAATTCTTTTATTTTAAAGTTGCTTGCGATAAATAAAAGTCCGCCCATATATTCATGCGCAGGTGATGTTGAAATCAAAAGGTCAATATCCGGTACATGATTTTGCCACAAAAACGGCGCTATAATGGTTTCGCCATAATCCATTGCAGACCAGGATGATCCCCCGCCATCAATTACAACCGTCCCCCCATGCGGAAGTATCAAAACATTTGCACTCCCGCGTCCCACATCCAGTACAGATATATTTAAATTATTATTATGATGATTTAAAAAATGGAACAGAGACTGCTCAACAGGGAAGATCAAAAAAAGCAAGAGGAGAGGTTCCGGCCGTTTTTTCAGGCCCGGATACCTTGATATTAGAAAAAGACACGCACTAAAAAATAAAAAAATCGAAATAATACAGGGTCCTGCAACCCAATGCCATGCCATGGGAATATCTCTGATCCTGAAAAGAATGGACATGCAGGCATCAATGGCATGGCCGTTGATCATTAAAATCCATGTTGCTGCCTGTGGCGATATCCATGAGACTAATAACGTAAAAAGACCAAGGGGGAGTGAGAAGAGGCTGACAAACGTTATGACAAAAGGGTTTATCAGTATCCCGATTAACGAGATACGGTTAAAATGCATGGCTGCAAGGGGGGCAGTGGCTATAAATGCAGCAATAGATGTTTTCCACAGCCCGTCAATCCAGACAATTGCCATGTTTGTCTCATTATCTTTAAAAGATATTTTCTGTACAATATAGATGATTGTCAGCACTGCCATGAAAGAAAATTGAAATCCATAAGCCATCCATGCACCGGAGTCATGTAAAAGGATTATGATACAGGCCAGGGCAAGGGTGGTATAAGGGTCTCCTCTGCGGCTTAAAAGCATGCCCGTAAAAAAAGAGATGACAAGTATCATCGCCCTCTGGGTTGATATGGATAAACCTGTGAATATCCCATAAAAAATAACAAGTGGTAATCCTGTTAATGCCGCAAAAGCAGGTCGCCCCATTTTTTTTAAAGGAAAGATAAAAAATCGAGTAAAAATACCTGCAAGTAAAACACCCCACATTGCGACAATACCGAGATGCAGTCCTGATACTGCAAACAGGTGGCCAATGCCAATAGAATATGCCATATCTTTTAAATGTTTTGGCATGAGATTTTTTTCCCCTGTTGTCAGTGCGCACAAAAAACCTGCGGCTTCAGGGCTTAATGCATCAAGACAAAGTCCCTGAAATTTCCATCTCATCCTGTCTGTGATATTAAGCAGGGTAGATAACAAACCGGAAGGGCCATAATTTTCAATTTCTTTGTCAGATGCGATATATGCCTTTAAAAATATTGACTGTCTTGCCATATAGGCCTCATAGTCAAAAATTCCCTTGTTTTTAAATCCCTTAACAGGCTTGATCTTTGCCTTAAATCTTATCCTGTCACCATTCAGCCATGGGCGATAATATGAACCAATGGTCAGGATTATCCTTATATTATTGTCAGGTTGAATCTTTTCATCTACAGACAGAGTCTTGATAACAATCTTTACCCTGTCTGCATATCTCTTTGCAGGCCCTTTTATAATACCCGTTATTGTCCTGATTCCTGTAAGGTCTTTATGTATGGATATAACAGAATTATGTTTAAGATTATCTTCAGGGCATTTAAGCTGAAAAGGTGGTACAGGGACAGGTGTAAAAATACCTGCAAGCAGGAAGAGAAACATGGCGAATAATAATATTGACAAATACCTGTAGAGTCTGTGCAGCCCCAGGGATAAGATACCCGCAAGAACAAGTAATATGGAAGGATAATGGACATGGGATAAACCTGTTTTATAAAACAGATCCTTTGCAATTATACCTGATAAAAAAAGCGCTACGCCAAGGAGAAAAGGGCGTTTAAAATCATACTTTAACCCTTTT
>DAOWOC010000001.1 GCA_030642225.1 Deltaproteobacteria bacterium | reverse complement strand
TAAGAATTTGACAACAACAACTGCAGCACATGCAGATATTAGATGGTTTTTTTGCATTACCGGGTTGAAGAACCAGCCCTGCATCTTTACCCTTAGCTAAAATTTCAAGCGCATCTTCATGAGTTATATTACGGCCAAGACCGTTTTTTTCATAATATTCAGCAGCAAATCCGAATGTCAGGCATGTCTCCACCGGTTTATCACATCCTGTTCCCATAATCCTGTGTTCTGTCCTGCATATGCATGGGGCAACCACGATTTTTGATTCACTCATGATTATTGATTCTGCTTCCTCATATGGCATAATCTCATTATTTGGTTTTAAGGGAATATCAACTGGAATAACCCTCAACTGCTGGGTTTTAAGTTTTAGATTAGGCTCCATTATATAAGGCAGATATTCATTAACATCCTTTATGAGCTCCTTATCAAGTTTTTTAACCTGATTCTCCCAAATGCCTATCATAAATTGAGCAGCAAAATAAAAATTTTTATTTCCAATATTAAAATTGTAAATAAGGCCTTTTTTTGCCATTTCTACTAAAGATGGGATTATATTTTTCTTTGGTTTATCCAAACGCCTTGCAATGGCCTTTGCTGTTTCTGGCAAAACGGTAAGTCCCCTGGCAATACTTGCTTCTTCAGGTGTAAAAAGTCGCTTGAGAATCCTGAATTCTACCCCAGAATCTGTAGAAGGGAATCCAGCGGGCAAATTATCAAGGTGTTCTGCAAGTTCTTTATATATTTTTTCTATATCCATGCCGCCCATAAATTGATCCTTTATCCAGTGTTTCTGAGTTTAATCTGTTATTTAATAATTTTATATAAAATAAACTTTTGTGGTTTTAAAGTATATGAAATTTATCAAAACAGATGTGATAACTTATTTATCAATAAAATGATGATGTTATTCATGTATTATTTATAGGATAGAAATCCCTAAGGATAGAAAATCTTAGATTTTATTAATTTTTTAATAAAAATTTAAGCCAACTGTATGATTGAAATTGACAATAATACCTAAGTCGTGAATATATATAAAAATTAAAAATAATATTTTTAAAATCAGCAACATCATTATATAAAAGGAGTAACAAATGAAACAAAAAATTACTGTTGTTGGTGCTGGGAATGTAGGTGCAACCACCGCTCAAAGGATATGTGAAAAAGAGTTAGCTGATGTCGTTTTGTTGGATATAATTGAAGGTGTTCCGCAAGGAAAATCACTTGATCTTGTAGAAGCATCTCCGGTGGAAAAACACGATGCATTTGTAACTGGCACAAATAATTATGAAGATACCAGGGATTCTGATGTTGTTATCATTACAGCAGGCATCCCACGTAAACCAGGCATGAGCAGAGACGATCTCCTCAAAACCAATGCTAAAATAATTAAAAATGTAACTATGCAAATATGTAAATATTCGCCTGAAGCCACTCTTATTATAGTGTCAAATCCCCTTGATGCAATGTGTCATGTGGCCTACAATGTAAGTGGTTTTCCTAAAAACAGGGTGCTTGGCATGGCAGGTGTGCTTGATTCATCAAGGATGAGGGCTTTTATCGCCATGGAACTCGATGTGTCCATCGAAAATACCACGGCTTTTGTCCTCGGCGGTCATGGTGATACAATGGTTCCCTTGCCACGTTATTCAACCGTAGCCGGTATCCCTATTACTGAACTTATGCTCCCTGACCGGATTGATGCAATTTGTAAACGTACAGCCAGTGGTGGCGGAGAAATTGTTTCATTGCTCAAGACAGGCAGTGCATTTTATGCCCCTGCATCTTCTGCTGTTGAAATGGCAAAGGCTATTATCAGGGATAAAAAACAAATACTCCCATGCGCTGTTTTGTTAGAAGGTGAATATGGTATAAACGATCTTTTTATTGGTGTTCCGGTTAAACTCGGCAAAAATGGTATGGAAGAAATTATACAGATTAATCTTACAGAGCAGGAACAGGGAGCATTAAATCACTCTGCTGATTCGGTTAGAGAACTTGTCAAAACATTAGCTGACTGGGGATTTTAAATTTGTTGCCGCTTGAACAGATAGCCTTTGATATTGACGGGGTCGTAGCCGATACCATGGCTCTTTTTTTCAAGGTAGCTCAAAAACGTTTTAATATTAATGAATTATCAAGTGATGATATTACCGAATATGATCTTGAAAAGGCCTTGCAACTTAGTCCGGATATAGTAGATGCCATTGTTACTGAGATTGTAAACCTTCCTACCATAATGGAGATGAAGCCGTACAAAGGTGCGGCAGACATCTTGTATGAGATTGGGGGGAAAACAATGCTTCATTTTATAACAGCAAGGTCTGATGACGGGCCAATAACTTTATGGCTGCAAAATCTTCTTCCTGACTTGTCAAATGAACAGATAAATGTCTGCGCCACAGGCAATTATGATGGGAAACTTCAATATTTAAATGACCTGAATATTAAATATTTTGTAGAGGATCGTCTTGAGACATGTGACTTAATAATTCAAAGCGGGATAATCCCGATCGTTTTTGAGCAGCCATGGAATAATAGACCACATCCATATCAAAGTGTCACAAACTGGGATGAACTGAGTTTGTTAATTGGGCTTGCTCCCTGAGTATCATGCAGTTATTAAAATTTTATCCGGTGTTTTTGAATATCTGATTAAAAATGACAACCTTGTAAAAAGTTATCATAAATAAACTAATATTATTCCTTTAAGACCATATCAATACACATGATTGCTGCTAATATCAATTTGCGAACCGGATCATCCTTTGGAACAGATTCAGATATCTCAAGTATATAATTATCAGCGCTTGTAAAAAGCTCTTTACCCAGGCCCGACCATTTTTTTGTTACATGGGCTAATTCTTTACCATCTGATACAAATTTGAAATTCCATCCTGTCCATTTGCCTTTCAGAGAACAGATCGGCTTATCATTTGGGTCAAGTACATTAAACGCTCCGCCAATGGAAAATAATTTTTGTTTGAATCTTCCGATTATTCTATTGTGTTCATCCATAACAGATACATTGGAAAGAAAAAATGATATACCTCTTTTAATCCTTATAAGCCTTTTGCCATCCGTGGTTTTTATCTCAATATCAAATGGTGTTCTTTTTTTGTAATCAGTAAAGCGTAAAAGTTTTGTAACTATACCGAGTGTTTCCTCCCTGCATTTCATTATCAACTGGCCATCTTCAGGATTAAAAATATCAAAGTTATTAGCTGCCTTAAACATTCCGATATGTTCTTTGATAAGAAAAAGATTTTTATTTAATATATTACTCATAAAACCTCCTGAATATTTAATTGAAATATTAATTTAAGAGTTTTGTAAAAAGTTACAATCGTGTAATTTGATTTATGGTTTTCTATATAACCTTATTAAATCTCCTGTTAAAAAATAATTGAGTTATGTTCCATAAACCCATTAAAAACAGCTCAATTAATAATGACATAAAAAATCCAAAACCAATCCCCCAGGCTATTGCAATTTGGTTAAGTGGCACTGTATACGAATATTGTGCCAATGTTTCGTTGAAGATTGCTTCATTTGAATGGCAAAATACATGATATGCCTTGCTGTACCATGTCTGGTTCAATGCCACTAATTCTTTTAAAAGCATTTTCACTCTGAAATAAATTGATTTTACACTTTTTGCATCAGCCTGAAACACCGGATCAGAGCTGGCTTCATAATATTTGATTAAATCCGCTACATTCCCCTTGAAATATTTGTTTGCTGTTTTTTTAAATCCGCTGATGTTAAATTTTGCCTCAGTTAAATGAGCATCAACCCGTTTATGATACTGGTCTGTAAAATTGGGTACTTGTATCCCGATAAGAAGGCCTGCGGCAAAGATAATTAATCTTATATAACCTCTAAACATACCAAATTTTTTCATGGGGTTAAAAAGTTTTAATATTTTTTTATAACAAGGCATCCTGTCATAATATCGTGTAGAGCCTGTTTTTTATTTGTAAATGCAGCCATAATAAAACCGGCCATTAAAATAACAGAAGAGATGATTTTCCCCCAGTATCTTGCATTTGCCCTTGCAAAAGAAATCTGTTGTCTTTCATAGTCTGAAACAATAATGCCGATCGCTATTTTACCGGGTGTTGCCTGGAGATAGGAAGATTCAAACATGGTAAAATAAAGCCAGTTAATAATAATTCCATTAACAAAACCCATGATAGTAGAGACCATTAGAATATTTTGTGGGCTTCTTTCTAAATAAGTCAATAAAAAAACGGTTATAATATTAATAATTATACCAATGATTCCATTAACAATAAATAAGATAATATTATCGATAATAAATGATAGAAACCGTCTCCAAAATCCAGCATATTTTATTGTCATATACCATCTCTTTTTTTATGATTTTTTAATGGATCTTCTGATACGGATTTATTAAAATTATCTGATTTGATAATTTTACATGCAAGTTTAATGCAATGTCATGTAATTATGATATATAAGGTTCAGCAGATTTTTATTTAAAGTCGCATTGAATTTTTTATATGATCGTCTTAAATATTATGTATTAATTAAGAATGAAGAATGAAGAGTGAAGATGGAAGATGAATTTGTAAAAAGTTGTTAGTTAAAGTGTTAAAAAAATAAGATTGAGGTTGTAAATTTATGGATATTCAGGATGTGACAAGACAGGTTGAAAAGCATGGCATGGTTGTTAAACAGATGATGTCAGAGCTTGGGAAGGTTATTGTCGGGCAAGGTGATTTAATGGAAAATCTTCTAATTGGGCTTTTGTGTGATGGCCACTTGCTTTTAGAGGGGTTGCCGGGTCTTGCTAAGACAACAGCCATAAGGACATTGGCTGCAACTATTAATACAGGATTTCAAAGGATACAGTTTACGCCTGATTTGCTCCCCGCGGATATTGTAGGTACCCAGGTTTTCAGGCCTGATACGGGCCGGTTTGAAATCAGGAAAGGACCTGTTTTTCATAATATTATTCTGGCTGACGAGATCAACAGGGCACCAGCCAAGGTGCAAAGCGCCCTTTTGGAGGCCATGCAGGAATACCAGGTAACTATCGGCCAGGAGACATTTAAGCTCGAAAGGCCATTTATGGTTCTTGCCACACAGAATCCCATTGAGCAGGAGGGGACATATCCTTTACCCGAGGCACAGACAGACCGTTTTATGCTCAAGATAAAGATAGGTTATCCCTCTGATATTGAGGAAAAGGAAATAATGAAAAGGGTTTACAGCGGCATTACTGAAGATATCTGCTCATCCATGGAGCTTTCTGCGATTACAGATGCCATGGATGTTGTTAAAATGATCCATATGGAAGAAAAGATAATGGATTATATTATCAGGATTGTGCATGCCACAAGGAACCCTGAACCGGTTAATCCTGACATATCTCATCTGATCAGTTATGGCGCTTCTCCCAGGGCATCAATTTATCTTGGAAAGACTGCAATGGCCCGTGCCTTTATCCATGGCCGTGCATATGTAACCCCCCAGGATGTCAAAGATATGGCCTTGGCGGTGTTGAGACATCGTTTAATCCTTAGCTATGAGGCAGAGGCAGAAGGGATTGACACGGACAAGATAATTACCAGTCTGCTTGAGCGAATCGAGGTCCCGTAAGAGTTTATGCTTTCGAGGGAATTATATACAAGGATACAGAAGCTCCATTTTCGCACCCGTTTTTTGGCCAATAACCTTTTTGCAGGCCAATACATCAGCGCGTTCAAGGGCAGGGGAATGGAGTTTTCAGATGTGCGTGAATATCAGCCCGGGGATGATGTGCGTGATATTGACTGGAATGTCTCGGCCCGTTCCGGACGGCCTTTTATAAAGGTCTTTCATGAGGAACGGGAGTTGACCGTTATTCTTCTTATAGACCTTTCAGGGTCTAATCTGTTTGGCACAAGAAAACGATTTAAACGGGAGGTTATTGCAGAGACAGCAGGCCTGCTTTCCTTTCTTGCCATACGAACCAATGATAAAGTCGGGGCAATTTTTTTTAGTGACAAGGTGGATAAATATATCCCCCCACAAAAGGGGGCAGGTCATGTGTGGCGGCTGATCAAGGAAATTTTTTCCTTTGAGCCTTTATCAAAAAAGACCAATATGACTAATGCTTTAAATTTTTTAAACAAGGTGGTAAAACGGCATGCCATTGTCTTTATGCTTTCAGATTTTATGATTGAATTGCCGTCAGCGGATATGGGACGCGCCATGGCCCTTGCATCAAGAAAACATGATATTACAGCTTTAAAGGTAAGGGACCCGGCAGAAAGTATGCTCCCTGATGTGGGTTATATACGGATGCAGGATCCTGAAACAGGGGCAGATGCCTTTGTGAATACACATGACCTGTTTGTAAGGCAGGCATGGAAAGATATGATTAATAAAATGGATAGTGACATATTGAAAATATTTCAAAAATCAAGGGTGCCATTGGTAGAACTTAACACAAACGGTCCGGTGGTGGAGCCTTTAACAGCATTTTTTCATAAAAAGGGGTTGCGACGTTGAAAAGGGTATCTGCCTTTGTTCTTTTGTCTTTCCCGATCCTTTTTTTCTTCCTGTCTGTCGGGTTTTCTGAGACATATCCACTCACCATGGAGGCATCTTTTATCGAAAAACAGGGAGTGCCCGGCAATGTTGTTCATCTGAGGCTTAAATATTTACTCCCCGAGGGCGGAAAACTGTGTGAAAATTCTGTTATCAATGGTCTTGACTCTTTAACAGTATTATCAATTGAACATGAGCCAGGCATGTTTACCATAAGCCTGTTAGTAGATTCTCTCGATAAATTTGAGGTGCCGGCCCTGACCCTGGATTTTTTGGATAAAGATAATTCAAGACAGCAATTCAAAAGCAATTTGACTACACTTGAGGTGATTTCATCTATTGATAATAAGGACGATACCAATGAGTTAAGACCAATCAAGGGGATTATGGAATCTAATGGATTATGGAAAAAGGTTATTTTTTTTATCCTGCCTTTGATTGTAGTCATTGCAGGTCTTGTTGCATGGTATATGTTTAAAAGGCAAAGGCATATCAAGGATAATATTTTACATGAAGCCCCCCCTGATATAGTGGCACTAAAGGCGCTTGAGGATTTAAACCGTTCCAACCTGTTTGAAAAGGGAGATGTTAAGACTTTTTATTTTTCCCTGTCAGAGATTATAAGAAAATACATGGAAAAACTCCGATCATTTCCAGCTGCTGAGCTGACTACCGATGAGATATCCTCACATATTATGCATAATGAGGACAGGGAAATTTTACATCTTTTAAAGACAAGTGATCTGATAAAATTTGCCGACGAACGGCCAACACAATCACAAAAAACAGAGCATTGTTCCATGGCGCGTGCATATATTGAAAATACGCGGACAAAAGACATAGTGGCAAATACGCTGGATATAGAGGGGAGGCGATAAAGATCATGTTTCGTTTTGCCTGGCCATATATGTTATTTGTTATCGTATTGGTATGTTTCTGGTTTTTTATAAGATTAAAACGCAAAAAACCGGCCATAACCTTTTCCGGCACGGAATTGCTCAAGGGGCAGATATCAAACAGAGGCATTTTAATCGGTAACTTTCCATTGATTCTAAGATTTTTGTGCATGATCCTGCTAGTGCTTGCTATCAGCCGCCCCCAACTTTACAGTGTCTCAAAAGAGGTTAAATCATCAGGTGTTGATATTATTCTCTGTCTTGATACATCAGGATCAATGCAGGCCCTTGATTTTAAATTAAAGGATCAGCCTGTGAATCGTTTGATCGCAGTCAAAAAAGTAGTTAGTGATTTTATTAAAAAAAGAGAACATGACCGGATTGGTCTAATCGTGTTTGGGGAATATGCTTATACCCAGGCGCCTTTGACAATGGATAAGGGACTTTTGCTTGGTTTGATAAATAATATGCGTATCGGCATGGCGGGTGACAGTACTGCCATTGGCTCGGCGCTTGCTGTTGCAGGGAAAAGGATCAAGGATATCCCTGCTAAAACAAAGATTATTATACTGATGACAGACGGCAGGAATAATGCCGGTGATATCGGGCCTGTTGAGGCTGCCAGAGCGTTAAATGCCCTTGATGTTAAGATTTATACTATTGGCGTTGGCAGTCATGGTCCTGTGCCATTTAAGGTAAGGGGTTTTTTCGGGGAGCGGACCGTTTACCAAAGGGTTGACCTTGATGAAAAATTATTGACACAGGTGGCTGATATTGGCAAAGGGAAATATTTCAGGGCATCAGACAGCAAACAACTTGAAGAAATCTATGATTTGATCAATAAGGCTGAAAAAACAGAGATAAATGTAAAAGAATTTTTTCATTTTACAGAACTCTATCTTTATTTTCTTGTGCCAGCTCTTTTTTTGTTTTTTATAGAGATATTTTTAAGTGGTTTTATTATAAGGAGTATCCCGTGACCTTTGCGCGATTGTGGCTTTTAAATATTTTATGGCTTTTACCTGTACTGGTTTTTGTCCTGATTATTGCGGGCAGAAAACGGGATATGGCCCTAAACAGTTTTGCTGACGATCATCTTTTAAAAAGACTCTGTATGCAGGAATCAAGGTCAAGGAGAGTTATTAAAACAATTTTTATGATCCTTGCGGCATGTCTGATGATTCTGGGATTAAGCGGCCCTAGATGGGGGGAGCATTTTCAGGAGGTTACGAGAAAAGGCGTTGATATTATTGTTTGTATGGATGTTTCAACGAGTATGCTGGTGGAGGATATAAAACCCAATCGCCTTGAACGCGCTAAAAGAGAGGTCATGGATCTTGTAAACGTGCTTGCAGGCGATCGCCTCGGGCTTTTGGCCTTTGCAGGGAGCGCTTATTTACAGTGTCCTTTGACCATGGATTATAATGCGCTTTACATGTTTTTAGACCAATTTTCACCCGATATCATACCTGTGATGGGTACCAACTTAAGTGAGGCCATTAATACAGCCATTGCCGGATTTGATAAAGAGAGTAATACCGATAAGGTTATTATCCTTATAACTGATGGTGAAGACAATGAAAAAGGCGGGGTAGCGGCTGCAAAAAAGGCTGCCGGAATGGGGATTCGCATATTTGTCTTTGGTATGGGCGATCCTTCCGGTGGCCCTGTGCCGAGGATGGGTGAGTCAGGATTTGAACAGGACAAGAGTGGCAAAATTATTCTTTCTAAACTTGATGAAGATGGTTTAAGGCAGATAGCGCAGATATCAGACGGCGTTTATGTGCGTTCCATGGAGGGTGACCTGGACCTTGACCGTCTTTATTTTGCAGGCATTCGTCGAAAAACCACGAAGAGTACACTGAAAAGCGGCAAGATAAAGGTTTACGAGGAAAAATTTTATATTTTTTTGATTGGCACGTTGATTCTGCTTTTTTGGGAAGGGTTGTTAGATGAGAGATTCTTTTAAAAAGACCTTTATTAGCCTGTTCTTTTTACTATGTTCAGGTTTATCTATATTTGTGGCAACATCTATATTCGCGGCAACATCCGGTGAAGAGCTGTATAAACAAGGCAAATATAAAGATGCCTATGATGCCTTCACAAAGGCGGATATGGATAATCCCAAAAAGATATATAATCGCTATAACCGCGGGTGCGCTGCTGTTAAGATTCAGGATATCAAGGCTGGCGAAGCTGCGTTTACAAGTGTATTAACCCGCGCTGATGACCCTGATATACGTTTTCGTGCCTTTTATAACAGGGGTATTGCGGTTTTTAAAAAAGGGGACATGGAGTCAGCGATTGATGATTTTAAAGATGCACTTAAATTAAATCCCCTTGATGAGGATGCCAGGTTTAATTTTGAACTTGCGCTTTTAAAAAGGAAATTATCAGAGCAAAAGAAAAAGGAGCAAAAAAAAGACAAGGACGGGCAGTCTGATAAATCTCAGGATTCTTCAAAATCTGGGGATAAAGAAGATAAAACAGGACAAAAACATGCTCAAGATAATAAAAAAGATACTGAAAATTCTCAACAAAATGATAAAAAACAAAAGAACAGGCAAAAAGATAATACGGGTGAGCAGGGTATGAAACAAGAGACCAAGCAGGACAAAGATCTTTCCGGTAATCTTACAGGCGCTGAAAATGAGGATAACAATCGTCCAAAATTAGGGGAGAAATCCCCTGTCAGTGAATCACAGATGGATAGAAACAAGGCTGAGGCCTTATTGGAAAATGTTAATGATGACTTTTCCGTATTAATGAAGGCAATGAAAAAACAAAAGAAGCAGGTTAGTAAATCAGGGAAAAAATGGTAGCACTCAGGAATTATATATACTGCGATCTTTGCAGGCAAAAATATTTTTTAATGGTCAAAGGCATGATGGTCATTATTATCTTTTTCCTTTTGATCAGTATAACCCCAGCCCTTGCAGAAATTTCAGTAAGTTTAGAGACAGATCGTACAGATGCAACACTCTCAGATACTGTAACACTGGTTGTAAGGGTTCAGGGCAAAAAAGGAAAACCTCCATTTATCATGGGGCTTGATCATTTCCAGGTTAGTAACGGAGGCTCATCCAGCCGGTTTGAAATGGTCAATGGCCGTATAAGCTCTGAAAAAAAATATATTTTTTATATAACTCCCCGTAAAAAAGGGATATTTATCATCGGCCCTGCCGAGGTATCCCATAACAATAAAATATATAAAAGCAACACCATAGAATTAAAGGTGGATGACACATCTCCTTTAGAATCCCCTGACAGGAATAATCCGTTATTTGTCACAGCAGAGTGTTCAAAGAGTCATGGGTATGTTGGCCAGATTTTTTTGTATACCCTTAAGTTTTACAGGTTAAAGTCTGTAAGCAATGTGTCCGTTGATGTGCCTGAGATCGACGGCCTTTCATTTAAAAAACTTGGTGACCACAAGGAATATATATCAACAATAAAAGAGGGTGATTATTCTGTTATTGAGCTGAGATATGCTCTTGTAGCGGATAAGCCCGGCGTATATAAAATAACACAGGCTTTTTTTAAGATGAATGTTCTTGAAAAACAAAGTCGTTCTAATCGCGGTAGTTTTTTTGATGACAGCTTTTTTAATATAACACGCACAAGACCTTTATCAATTTATTCCAATGAAGTTGACCTTATTGTAAAATCATTGCCAAAAGAAGGCAGAACACAGGATTTTTCAGGTCTTGTAGGCAGGTTTTCAATAAAAGCCTCTCTTGTCCCGGAAGAGATTAAACTTGGAGAATCAGCGACACTTACAACAATAATCTCAGGTGATGGAAATGTCCGCTTAATCCCTGACCTGAAACTTCAGGAGCTTAAAGATATAAAGGCTTATGCAGACCAGCCGTTCATTGATATCCAAAGGACATTTAACGGCGTTTCAGGTAAAAAGATAATGAAATGGGCAATTGTGCCTCAAAAAGAGGGCGTTTATACGATTCCGGCAATGTCCATTACTTATTTTAATCCTGAAACCGGTCATTATGTACAGGAAAAAACATCGCCTTTAATGCTTGATGTAATGCACGGGAATATTAATGGCATTGATAATGGCAGTGGGCAGAAGATAGCAATCAGCACTTATATAAGACCGGAGTCAAAGGTCTATGGAGAGGATATATTTTCTATCCATGATGGGTATGATGTGTTAAGGCCTGACAATATAGATAAGATGGGAACCATAACACTATATATAATTTTTTTGTTCCCGGCGTTTATTTTTTTTGTAATCCTGGGTATTAGATATATTTATGGGAAAAACATTGAGATAGAGACATTAACGGCAAAAAAAACAATGTCGGTTTTTTTAAAAAACATAAAATCATTAAAAGATAATGCACAGACAGATGATATCCTGAAATTTATCAATATTTACTTTAGTGAGCGTTTTAATCTTAAGGGCGGCAGTCTGACAGTATCGGAGATTTACAACAGACTTTTGCAACAAGGCATATTGCAGGAAACGGCGCAAGATATCCTGGATATTATGACAGAGCTTGAAACCATGGTTTATACAGGTGAGTCCACAGAGGTTAATTTAAGTTTTAAAGAAAATCTTATCACAATCATTAAAAAGATCGACAGGAAATTAAAATGAAAGATTTAAAGGCCATATTTTGTTTAATTCTTTTTTTAATACCTGTTTTTTATCTATATCCTGCTATTGCAAATGAAAATAGCCCAAAGAATGGTTATGAACTCTTGTCCCATGCCAATCTGGCCTATAAAAAAGGGGATTTTAAAAGCGCAAAACAATACTATGAAAAACTTATTCAATCCGTACAAACAGGCGGGGATGTCTTTTATAACCTTGGCAATTGTTATGTTCGTCTCAATAGCCCGGGAAAGGCTATTCTTAATTATGAACGTGCAAAGCGTATTATGCGCAGGAATGCTGACCTTGAATTTAATTTGCAATATGTCAGGGATAAAATTCAGGCTGGCAAGGATATAAATCCCCGGGTTTTCTTTTTTCAATGGCTTCGGAATTTCACCAGGGCCGAGATTATATGGTCGTTTATGATCATTAATCTCCTGTTCTGGGCCGTACTTATATTAAGGCTATGGATACGCGTGGAATGGAGTTTTTATTTATTATTGAGCCTTTGTTTTTTATGGCTTATTTCAGGCACATGTGTATTAAGTGACTGGTACTGGATGTCACATGATAAAAGGGCGGTGGTCATTAACAGCGAAATCCTTGTCTATGCCGGTCCTTCTGAAAATGATACAACCCTTTTCAGCCTGGCTGAAGGCACAATGGTAAAATATGAACGCAAAGAAGGGGATTGGCTGCTTATTCGTATGAATGAGGAAAAAAGGGGTTGGGCACGCACAAAGGATGTTGAAAGTATTGTATTGCCTGAAAATAATAGTGTGGATAAAAATGGTGTTTAATTGAGCTGTTTACACTTTTGTTTATCAGGTGATTATCTATAGGGATTATATGACAGACTGGATATGATCTGTAAAACTGAAATTGTAAAAATTTGGGTTACTGTATCTTTGCAAAGCAGTTTGGTTCAACTCGATATTGATGATAAATTGTAGAGTTATTGACAAATATTGTGTTGCTGTTTAATATGCTGTGAGATGCTGTGAGTTTTTATCCTGTTTTTTTAAATAAAAAGAATTTTTAGGTATGTTTATGAAAATACGTGTGCCGGATCATATCGCATCACTCAGCCCATATGTTCCTGGTAAGCCAATAGATGAGCTTGAACGGGAGCTTGGCATATCCGATTCTGTTAAATTGGCATCCAATGAAAATCCTCTCGGGGTTTCACCAAAGGCAGTGGAGGCAATTTGCAATCAGGCCATAAATCTGAATCGTTATCCCGATGGTAATGCTTTTGCTCTTAAAAAGGAGTTGTCAGCCAGCCTGTGCGTGGAGCCTGACGAGATTATTTTTGGGAACGGTTCTGATGAACTGATAGATTTAATAGTACGCACATTTCTTTTACCTGGTGATGAGGTGTTGACCGCTGACCCTTCGTTTATGATTTACTGGCTTTCTGCCAGGGCTTCGGGGCATTCTGTCAGCTATGTCCCTTTAAAGAATTTTATGGTTGATCTTGACGGCCTGCTGAGCGCTGTCGGTCCCCGGACAAAGGTTATTTTTTTGAATAATCCTAATAATCCTACAGGGAGCGTGGTCTTTCCAGGTGAACTTGATAGGTTTATCCGTGCGTTGCCTGATGATGTTATTTTGGTTCTGGATGAGGCATACATGGAATTTATTGAGCCAGGTTCAACAATCAGCGGTTTAGAATTTCTTGATTATAACAAAAATATTATTGTGCTCCGCACATTTTCAAAGGCTTACGGCCTTGCGGGTATTAGAATAGGGTACGGTGTTTCTTCAAAAGAGATTATTGATTATATTAACAGGGTGCGGCTGCCTTTTAATACCAACATGATGGCCCAGTCCGCTGCCCTTGCTGTGTTAAAAGATAAAGAATTTGTTGATAAAACAATAAATCTTATATGGAATCAAAAAAAGATGCTTTATCAGGAACTTGAGAGGATGGGGGTTGAGTATGTGCCAACTCAGGCAAATTTTTTTCTGATTAAAACCCCTGTTAAAGGGAATATTATTTACGAAAAACTCCTTTTTTCCGGTGTTATTGTAAGGCCTATGGATTCTTATGATTTTCCTGATTACATAAGATTGACCATTGGTTCTGTTATTGAAAATGAAAAATTTTTAATGGAGTTTGCAAAAATTCTGCAAGGTTTTAAGAGTGGATGAGAAT
>DAOWOC010000279.1 GCA_030642225.1 Deltaproteobacteria bacterium | reverse complement strand
TTTTTTCAACCGTAAACCGATAACTGTAAACCGTAAACTGTTTTTCCAACGGTTACGATTGTTTATATTTATATATAATTATATACAAATTACAGGCCATGCTTTTAAAAATTAAGATTAACCGATACAAATCAAATGGTTAATTAAGTTACATGGGAAGGGTTGAGGTTATTTTTATCGGGCAATCCGGTAAGGGCTTACCCTGTTTTGGGTAAATGGATGCCCAGTTTTGTCATCTTGTTTAACAGTGTTTTGTAACTGACGCTTAAGTCCCGTGCAGCCGCTGCCTTGTTGCCTCCTGTTTTTTTCAGGCTATTAATAATCATTTTCCCTTCATGTCCCTTTGAAATGGCGTCTGATTCCTCAAGAAGTCCTGTTTCATGTGTTGCTGTTTCATCTGTTTCAATGGTTGTTGAACCGGCCTGTTTATATTTAACAAGAGGGGTCAGGATGTTTTCTGTAATTGTGCCTTTTGACAGGACAGCCGCCCGGTCAATAATATTAAAGAGTTCCCTGACATTGCCCGGAAACTGATAGGTTTTGAGCAAGACCTTTGCACTGTTGTTCATGTACAGGTCTCTTCTGAGATACTCTGCCATGTGTGCCATCCTGAGATTTACAAGCGGCATGATATCTTCCGGCCTTTCTCTTAAAGGCGGGATATGGATTGGAAAGGCGCTGAGTCTGAAAAAAAGATCCTGCCTGAAACGTCCCTCTTTTACCAGTTTTTCAAGATTCTGGTTAGTGGCCGCAATAATTCTTACATCGCATTCTTCAAGCTGTGTTGCCCCAACCTTTCTAAAATTCCCTGAATCAAGAAACCTGAGCAGATTGGGCTGGAGATATTCAGGCATGTCTCCAATCTCATCCAAAAAAAGAGTGCCTTTATCCGCTGCCTCCACAAGGCCTTTTTTATCCCCGAGCGCACCTGTAAATGCGCCCTTGACATGACCAAAGAGTACGGATTCCGCAATATCCCTCGGGAGGCTTGCGCAATTGATTGAAACAAGATGTTTACGGCTGCTTTTTTGATGAATAAAGTTGGCAAAGACTTCTTTACCAGCGCCTGTTTCACCTGTAAGCAGGACGGTAAGGTCTGTTTTTGTAACTTTGAGACAAAGTTCCTGAATCTGCTGAATAGCAGGTGATGTTGAAATAAGTTGTGATATGTTTTTGTTTTTTAAAATAATTGACTCAAATCTTTTTTTTAAGCCGACAAGATCAACCGGTTTTTCCATAAAATCAATTGCCCCAAGCTGAATGGCCTTTACTGCTTTTTTTACTGAGCCATGAGCTGTTGCAACAATAATAATGCAGGAAGGATTTTTTTTAAGCGCCGGGGATATAATATCAAGCCCTTCGCCATCAGGGAGTTTCAAATCAAGCAGCATACCGTCAAAAGCATCCTTTAAGGCATTTGCCTCAGAGATGTTTGAAGCGGTCGTAATACTGAATGAGACCTTAAGAGCTTTTTTAAAAAGCTCAAGCAGTCTTTTATCATCCTCAACTATCAGTATTTTTTTCATCCTCTATTTCCATTGGGAGTTCTATATTAAAACATGCCCCTTTTTCCGGATTTTCATCCAAATATAACCTGCCTTTTAATTTATCTATCAATTCCCGTGCCATAAAAAGACCGAGGCCAAGACCATTTTCACGTGTTGTCACAAAAGGGTCGAATATCTGCTCTATCATGTTGTCCTGTATGCCTTTGCCGTTGTCGCAAATGGTGACCCTTACACTGCTGTTTATCTGTATGGTATCAACCCTTGACATGGAGGCTTCCATCTCCTCCTCCATACTGTTTTGCATAATAAGAAAAAGAGCGCTTTCAAGCAGATACGGGTCGGTATTTATAATAAGTTCATCAGGGCAGTTGATTTCAAATATAAAATCTTCTTTATTTTTTTTAAGATTTGAAACAAGGTGATTTAAAAAACTCAAAAGGTCTATTTCGCAAAGCTGTAATTCCTGATATTTGTAAAAGGATAAAAGATGGCTTATTTTCTGGGATATGGAACGCGCTTCCTGATAAATAAGTCTTGCCTCGCGGCTGTTTTCATCAACAAGTTTTAAAGAAAGGAGCTGGGCCCGGCCTGCTATAACAGAGAGTTCAGTCTTTAACTGATGCGCCATCTGCCCGCTTAAACGCCCCATAAGTGAAAATCTCTCTTTAACCTTGAGCTTTGAGGCCATATCAAAACTCTCTGTAACATCCTGGATAGTTACAAGCCCCATTGGAGAGGTTAAATCCATAAACGCCGTTTGAACAACCTTTTTATCAAGTTTTATATTTTTATCGCCGGGTTTAAACCGGAGATATGACAGATCAGAGCCGATAAGTCCTTTTAATTCAGGCAAGAGCCTTTTTGCTGTTGGATTAAAGGAATCAATTGCCCCGTTTTTTACCAGGATAATACCCATATCCATGGATTCCACAACCTCATGGAGCAGGGAGCTTGCCAGGGATGCCTCTTTGTGCTTTGCAGCCGCAAGCGCAACAATGGCATCAAGCCTTGCAGGGCTTGAGAGAGGTGCAGGTCTTTTAAACCTTTTGATTGTAATGATAAGGGAATAAACCAGGATTATAATAATTAATGTTAAGATGGATATAACAAGAAAGCTGTAAGAATCCATTTTAATATCTCGTTATTAAAACAGTTATCAGTTGTCAGTTA
>DAOWOC010000162.1 GCA_030642225.1 Deltaproteobacteria bacterium | reverse complement strand
ATTCCTTTAAAAGCTCATCCACAATATCCTCAGGCGTACCTGACAACATTCGTCCAGTATTCCTTTTGGGCGGTGAAAAAACTTTTTTAACCTGTGTAAATGACCCGTTAAGCCCTACCTGATTTGCATCAAGGCCAATATCCGAACAATTCATTTGAGGGATATCAATTATTTTTGAACCAAGCTTTGCACGAAGACTCTGAACCCTGTACTCACCTATTTCTTTTGATACGGTAATAAGGCATGGCGATATTACATCAACTGTTTCATGACCAAATTCAGTCAAACGCTCTATGCGGAATTTTTTATTTGTATCAAAAGTTATTTTTGAAACATAACAGACATGTGGGATATTTAATAATTCAGCAAGCTCAGGGCCTACCTGAGCAGTATCACCATCTATAGCCTGTTTACCGCATATTATAATATCCACGGATGGAATCTTTTTTACAGTAGCAGCCAATGTTACGGCAGTGGCCCATGTATCTGCACCTGCAAATGCCCTGTCGGAAATCAGGATTGCGTCATCAGCCCCATAAGCCAGAATTTCTCTTAAAGCATCTTCTGCCTGCGGAGGTCCCATTGTAATAACCGTCACTCTTCCACCGACCTCATCCCTTAAAGATAAGGCTGCTTCCATAGCGTAAAGGTCATGTGGATTAACTGCTGTCTCCACTCCCTGACGTTTTAATGTCCCTTTTTCAGGATCAAGATCAACCTTAGTAGTAGCCGGGACCTGTTTGATACAGAGTACAATATTCATTAAATAAAGTTCTCCTTATTTCTTGCGTATTCTTTATTTAAGGCCTGACCAATTATATTGCGCTGTATCTGGTTAGTCCCTTCATATATTTGTAAAATTTTAGCATCCCTCATCATCTTCTCAACAGGATAATCACGCATATAACCATGCCCGCCGAGAACCTGGACAGCGTTTGTGGTTACCCTCATAGCTGTATCAGTAGGAAATATCTTGACCATTGCAACTTCTTTTGAAACATCTTTATGATTGCTGTCTACAAATCTGGCAACAGCATATATAAGGGCTCTTGAAGCCTCAATCTCAGTCGCCATATCGGCAAGCATATGCTGTATTGCCTGAAATGACATAATCGGCTGGCCAAATTGTTTTCGCTGCCTTGCAAACTGGCAGGCAATATCAAGCGCTCCCTGACTTAAGCCCAGACCAAGCGCACCAACGCCGGGTCTTGACTTGTCAAAAGTCTTCATGGCAATAATAAACCCCATGCCTTCGCGGTTTATTAGACGATCTGCCGGAATACGGCAATTATTGAAGATAAGTTCCCTGGTTGATGACGACCTGATCCCAAGTTTTTTTTCTTTTTTCCCAAACCTGAAACCCACGTCTCCTTTTTCAACTACAAAAGCGCTTGCCCCCCTTGGACCTTTTGCCCTGTTAGTGATTGCGATAACTGTATATATATCAGCATCACCACCGTTTGTGATCCACTGCTTAGTACCATTCAGTACATAATAATCACCATCACGAACGGCTGTTGTCTGAATACCTGCGACATCTGAACCGGCATTTGGTTCAGTAAGCGCAAACGCAGCATATTTTATTCCTTTTGCAATATCAGGAAGATACTTTTTTTTGATTTCATGATCACCATATAACAGTATGGGATATGCCCCCAGACTACAGGCTGAATAAGTTGTTGCAAAACCTATGCATATCCTGGCTATCTGTTCTATAGCAAGAACACTGTCAAGCCCTGTCATTCCAAGTCCGCCATATTCTTCGGGGATTGTAATCCCGAATAAATCCGAATGCGCAAACATTTGCATCAACTCATGCGGAAAACGCTCTTCTTCATCCAACCGCGCCCGCCATGGTTTAATACGCTCAACGGCTATTGAATAAGCCAGCTCCTGAATTGTTTTTTGTGTATCTGTAAAAAAATATTCCACGCTAACTCCCTGCTTTTAAATTAAACATTATACCCGCGGGATCACCTAACCATACGATCTTTAAACTGACGCCATACATTAGATGTCTCTCCCTTTTGCAGGATAAGCTGTTCCTGATTTTCTTTAAGCTTCCTTTCAAAATACGTGTTGGATTTCTTTGCAGTTAAACTTATTGCAAGGGCTATGGCATTTTTAATTGCCTTTGCCGAAGAACTGCCATGACAAATAATTACTGTGCCATTTACACCAAGCAGCGGCGCCCCACCATACTGTATATAATCAAACCGGTTTTTAAAATTATCAAAAGCCTGTTTTATAAGAAGATTATTGCCATGTTCACAGGCTTTACTAAATTCCTGATTAAAAAAATCATTCAAAGAATCTGAAAGACCTTCTGTAAGCTTAAGAGAAATATTTCCAACAAATCCATCACAAATTATAACATCTGCCAGACCAGAAAAAACATCTTTACCTTCCACATTTCCTATAAAATTAAGTTGTGTCTGCAATAGAAGTTTAAAGGCCTTTTTAACTGCAAGATTACCCTTTGAATTCTCCTGTCCAACATTCAATAGACCTACCCTCGGATATTCAATGCCATTAATGAGTCTGGTAAATGCTGAGGACATAATAGCAAATTGGACAAGATGTGCAGACTTACTGTCCATATTTGCGCCAACATCCGATAATATTACCATTCCTCCGGGTGCCGGCAAAGAAGCTGCAATAGCAGGCCTTTCTACCCCCTGGATCCTCCCCATTATAAACATTGCGGCAGCAACTGCTGCCCCTGTATTGCCGGCGCTGACAACAGCATCCGCAGCGCCTGATTTTACCTGTTCACAGGCAACACGAATTGAGGCATCTTTTTTCCATCTAAATATCCAGGACGGCGATTCCGCCATACCGGCGACTTCTGAACAATGAAATATTTCAACTAATGCAGGATCATAATTAAATTCAGCGAGATGCTTTGCAATAACATGCTTGCGGCCAAACAGAATAACTTTTACTTGAAATTCCTGAGCAGCCTGTATCGCACCCTCAACTATGGCATGGGGAGCATAATCACCCCCCATTGCATCCACAGCTATCTTCATTATCAACCTGTTTAGTTAAATTAAAGCAGGCAGGGATTTATTCTTCTAAGTTTAATATCTTGCGTCCGCGATAAGTGCCGCAGTTCTCACATACATGATGCGGTCTGACAGGCTCATTACACTGCTTGCAAACAGCAATGCCCGTCTCTGCCATTTTATGATGAGACCTGCGCATATCCCTTGTCCACTTGGATGTTTTTCTCTTTGGTAAAGGCATCTGTTATTTTCCTCTCCTGATCTTATTATTTAAGATTATCTATTATTTTATACACAAAAACGCCGATAGTCTTATTCATAATTGAGTCAATGTCAATTATTTTTAAATCAAGTATGGAATAATAACAAAAATAAATACAACAAACTACTCTTGAGCGCCTTCAATATATTGATAAATATCCTGAACTTTTCTTATATTTTCTGCATCCTCATCCGGTATTTCCATATCAAATTCATCCTCAAGAGCCATGACAAGCTCAACCACATCAAGCGAGTCAGCTCCAAGGTCCTCAACAACAGATGATTCAGGCTTGATTACATTCGTTTCTATTCCTAACTTTTCAGCAATAATTGATTTTATCTTGTCCTTAAAACCCATTTTAACTTCCTCCTGATTTTATGTTTTGATTTTATATCAAAAATTATTATTTTAACCCTATATCTAAAATTTAAAACTTTTATTATAAAAAAATATAATAATCAATTTATAATTCATTATTTAGCTTCCTGTATATTATTTTTATTAACAAAACCATAATAAAGCACCTCAAGAACCCCAGGCAATTCACTTGATAAAGGATAAGAACATCCCCTTGAAAGCCATTTCTGCATAACACCATCAACAAAACCCATAACCCCGTAAAATACAGTGAAAAAATTTAGGTCCTTCATCAGACCATTACGTACAGCCTTATGGATTTTTTCCTTTATGACCGGGATATTATCCAGAACCTTGGCAATATAAAATACCTTCATCTCTGCGCCAAAATCCTGCCGCTCCTGAAGAAAAACTTTATAAAGATTTTTATCTTTATCAAAAAATTCAAGATAGACTCTCAGACAATT